>NZ_QUEC01000011.1:25184-107621 GCF_003478095.1 Clostridium sp. AF34-10BH | reverse complement strand
AGCTGCGCCACAGCCTTGGCAGGCCATCGCGCAGCGATTTTGTTCAACTTGAATTTATATAATTGGTGTGCCTATGTGCTTATCTATTCTCCATTGTGGAGGATTTCCATCATCAGCCCAGTATTCATCCATTGACGTAATTTTATCATTTGCTGTTCTTATGAATGACACCACATGGAAATATACACTTCTATCTTGGGGATAAACTTTTGTTACCGTGATGAATAAATCGCCTATCACTTCAACTCGTTCAACTGTTCCATCCCAATCACCTGGATATTCACAGTTTGCAATAATGAACTCATCGACCGTAAAGTGTTCGTTGGAACAATGCCAATTCACATACGCATCTTTGTGAAAAAAACTTCTGATTGTGTTCTCATCTTGAGCCAACACAGCCTTAATAAAACTGCATACATCCATAATTACTTACCTCGTCAAATTCCGATTTTCTCAATTCTCCAAACTGGAAATTAGCGATTTCTTTTTCCGGTATTCTCTGTCCCACGGATTTCCTCATGATAGAAATAATCTACAATCACCGGATGCCCCTGCGGGACTCTGCCATAAGGCATTTCATTATCCACAAAGGCACAATCATACTTCTTAGCCATTTTCTCAGCTTTTACTTCAAGTGCTTCAAAGTAGCTGCGGTTATGCTTGTTATAGATCTCGTCGTAAAGTGGTACAAGATCAGGATATTGTCCGGCGATATAATCCATAATTGTCTTTTTGAAACCGCCTCGAAGATTGAGATTTTCGAGCCAGAACAGATCGCACTGATCCTTTACCCGCTCAAAGATCGCTTCAAAGTCCGTGATACCGGGAAATACCGGGGATACGAAACAGACTGTACGGATCCCTGCTTCATATACCTGCTTCATAGCAGCGATACGACGCTCAATGCTTGAAGCAGAGTCCATATCGTTCTTGAAATTTTCATCCAGTGTGTTGATCGACCATGAAACGGTCACTCGTCCATGCTTTTTCAGCAGATCAATATCCCGTACCACAAGATCAGACTTTGTGCAGATCAGAATATCTGCGTCACTGCCGATCAGCTGCTCCAGAAGTTTTCTGGTATTCCCGAATTGCTCCTCCTGTGGATTGTAGCCATCTGTCACAGAACCGATGACCACCCGCTGTCCGGCATATTTCTTCGGATTTTTAATTTCCGGCCAATGCTTCACATCAAGGAAAGTGCCCCATTCCTCCTTGTGCCCGGTAAAGCGCTTCATAAAAGAAGCATAGCAATACTTGCAGGCATGTGTACAGCCCACATAGGGATTGACCGAGTAACCGCCTACCGGCAGACTAGACTTAGTCATGATGTTCTTTGTTTCCACCTCACGAATGAGGATTCCATTTATTACTTCTTCCATGATTTCTGTACCTCTAACACTTTATTAAATTCTTCCGGCATTTCCTGAATCATATTTTCATCCCCTATGATAGGGACAAGGTCTTCCTTCATAAACACCGGAATGCCGAGCTTATGTGCCTGGTCCGCCAGAGACCATGCCCATTCCGGCTCCGTATGAATCTTCCTGTTCTGAACTCCGGTCATGGTGCCGACAACGATCCAATTGATTCCGGAAAGGTCAACTGTGCCGGGATCGTCGAATAACGGCTCAAAGGTAACATGGTAATGTTTTGCTCTGACGTTTTTCCGAAGGGCATCGATACGCCACAGTTCTGCTTTCCTCGTCACCGTAACGCCAAACCATGCGTTTTCCAGATCGGTATCAAAATCCAGCAAATCAGGTCGCTTGGTAAGGAACAGGAACTGATGCTGCGGATTTTCACGGATCTTTGCAAGTACCTCGTCTCTCCATTCCGGCTTCCATCCGGAGAGATCGCTCATCCCGGTAAGAAGAAAGTTCTGCGGACGTTTCTTTTCCATCATCTTGAGCTTACCCGGAAAGAATTCAGGGTTAGCGAAGTCATCAATCATATGCCAGCGTTTCACGTTGTTGCGGGCATAGCAATATGTACACCCCACTGTGCAGCCAATGACAATATTCATGTTCTGAATCTGATCTTTGATACAAATACTCATGACTTCTGCCACTCCTCAAGATTCTTTCTGATGCGGTCGAGACATTCCTCAAACCGGGTAATTTCTTCCTCTGAAAAACCTTTGTAGTAAATACTGCCCATCTCATCAGATACAGAATCGTACTCGCCCTTTAAGGCATGTGCTTTCTCAGTCAGAAACAGGAGTGTTTTCCTTTTGTCCGTTTCAGACTGAACACGGCTTATCAGCCCTTGATTTTCCATTCTTTCCAGCATTGTAGTAAGAGATGTTATCGCTAATCCGCATTTAGTCGAGAGTGACCTGATTGAGATACCATCCTCCTGCCACAGCACATAAAGAATACGTCCCTGGGCTCCATTAAACGCATCAATATTCTTTTCACTGAGAATCTTCTCGAAAATCCGGTCTCCAAGCTGTTTTATTTTGGTGACAAGAAATCCTCCATTCATTTCCATACAAAATCTCCTATATAGTAGTTTATCAAAAACATACTATATAGGAGCTTTATTGTCAACAGTTTATATGTCCTAATAGGTAAATTCCGTTTTTTTCGATTCTCCAAACTGGAAGTTATTAGTGCTTATCTTTTAGAAAACAGCCAGCTACAGCGACGCCAAATCCAAGAAAACCTAGGACATATCCAAAGAAATTATTTGTTGTCACAGCAATTCCTAAAAGTATTGTTGCAATCCCCAATAACTCAACCTTAATTCCTTTCATAGCAAATACCTCCGTTACAAACTTGAATTTTCTTATGCTCCTGTTCTATTTTACAACCACAGTGTGGACAATATTCTTCACTATTTATAGGTACAACCCTTAATGATTTGCCACAGAATGGACATTGATTTTTGATTACAATTATGATTAACCTATTATAAGTTATGCCACTTCAATTTTTGCAAATATCATCCAATCTGCAATACATGAAATTAAAATAACTATTCCTAAAAATGCAGGTACTCCTGCAAATTGTTCTAAATAATTTGAATGAATTCAATATTATGCTTTTTTCTCCTTAAATGGCTTCAGAAAGATCACCCATCCATAGATCAGCAGATTCATTACCAGTGCCACAGGAATAGCTCCCCAGTGGATTTGCTGATTCTGAAGTACATCCGCAGAGTACGTTCCTGAAAAAACTACCACCATATTATTATTCAGAAAATGAATAATTATCGGAACCCAGATATTCTGGGTTTTCATATAAGTATATGCCATAAAAATCCCCAGTGAAATACAGGTAACAAACTGGCTTGCCAGAGCCGTCAGCCCCATATCCGGCGTAGTGTAATAGAAGAAGTCTATTGGCAGATGCCATACAGCCCACACACAGCCCAAAAGGATTACGCCGCCTTTTAGTCCAAATTTTTTCTGAAGAAGAGGCTGAAGATAATATCTCCATCCGTATTCTTCTCCAAAGAATGCCACTACTGACAGGAAAAAGTTTACCAAAACAGTAAAAAAAATGATCCAGGTAGTAGGATTTGCCATTATTTTGCCAAATTCAGAAAGCTGGCCGCTCAGAGCACAGGCAATCACAAATCTGAGAAGATATAATCCAATAAACAACAGGATCATACGAATAGATATATTCCAATGTTCGCTGTTCAGTCCATAGGATCTGCGCTTTTCTTTACCGGATTGCAGAAGAAGAATCCAGAAAATAACGCTGCCACCTATTATAACGTACTCCATGATCGTTGCCCACTGAGAATATGGCATGCTCATCAGATCTCTATTTTGGGGAGCCAGAACAGAAGCCGCCGTGCAGACAACCAGCACCGCCGTGAGAGCTACAAAGAATATGAAAAAAGCCGTTGGAAGATTTTTATCTCCTTTTTTGGTAATTAAATAAGCCATCATCACACCTGCTGCTGGATACAGCATCTGCGCATTTGGAAAAGCGCTGAGATCAAGACCTTTTCCATAGCCATACCACATCAGAAGTCCCATTACATATGTGATTCCGTATGCTATAATCACATAAATCAATAGCTGTTTTTTCTCTGTTTGCATAAATTTCATAATTTCCTCCTTGCAACTTCAAAGTTATTTACTTCTCTTCATACTTTTTAACGATAACTAAACTATAAACAGCCATAATTACAATTGTTTCCACCATCACACCAATAACCGACAACAGAACGTATGGTGTATTTTGACCATCTAACAGCGGAATTCCTAATATAACAAAAATGATTCCATAGATTATAAACAATAGTCCGCTCGCACGATTGTAACCTTTAACATCTTTTACTTTTATTGTTTCGGTATTAGCCCAGAATCCAACGGGATTCTTAGAAAACATATCTTTTATTCCTAATCCAATTATAAACACTCCCAAAAGTGACCATATAACAAACCCAATCATATTGTTTCTCCTTACAAACCGCATTAAAACCATAATGAGACACATTCTTGTATTTCCCAAAATCGAGATTTACTAATTCTACAAATCCCGATTTTCTCAATTCTCAAAACAGGAAGTTGTCAGTCCTTCTTGTTCTTTTCAATAGCATTAATAGTGCAAGCAAAACCTGTAATCATTGAAAGTAGTATTGCTCCACCCATTGCTTCGTTCATTCCAGCACCAAAGAAAAAACCGACCAACGCTGCAATTACCATAAGAATGATTGAAATGATTACTCTCATAATATATACCTCCATAAATAAGAATTTAAGGTTCTCTCTTATTTTCAAAATAAGCTTCAATCTTTTTATCTACAACAATTCCTACAGGTATCAAAACCAATAAAATAATTACCATTATTATCAATGTAAAAACCATCGCCCCATCAAAACATTTATCAGCAATAAGTTATTTTTCTTCTATAGATTCTGTTGCATTAGTTTTATATTTCTCTTCACATGCTTTTAAGTAATCAAAGCACAATCCACCATCACATCTATAGAAAAATGGATCTTTACAAATTGTATTATCACTATTGAGAATAAATACAGGTATGATATCTTTATCGTTGCTGTTTATATAACTAATTTTAAAACTGTATCCTGTTCTTCCAAGTGAAATGCCATCTCTTTTCATTGAAATACCTTGAATATTCGCCACTATATATTCGATATCTTCTGAATCGGTGATAGTAAAACCAGTTCCTGTATTTCCATCGAACACATTTATATGGTCTACCTCAGAAGGATTTACATTCTTACCGAATTTCTTTGGCATGAAATAGTAACCTACTGTTCCTACCAATAACACAGCAATTAAAATAACCAGAATACGCAGTTCCTTTTTCATACACTCTTTACCTCCACAAATATCGATTTTGTATAACAGTAGTCTAACACATGTTGATAAAAAGCACTACAGCCAAACTAATGTCTGTGATTTGCTTTCCATAAAATGTTCCTTTCAAAAATAAATTATATTTTCTATATTGAGGTGTTGAAAAAATGGTTCATAGACATTACCTAAGATGTGTATTCATTGCCTTAAATGTACAACTACATGAAGTATAGACATTATAATATTTATAGACACAAGAACAAAATAATAACTTAACGTTTCTAAAAATATAAAAAGGCTCTCCAGATTATCTGAAAAGCCTCTTAGGATTGTATTTGAATTTGGACTACTTGATTTTCTAACTGCATACGCAATTCGTGAAATGCATAATTATACTGTCTTGATATTAGACACACAAAGGTAAATAGGGACAAATATAATAAGTTATGATGATATTGAAATAGAAACAGGTAAAAAATATATTTTACCTACAATAGCTAAAACCAGGAGGGGAATATGTTATTATCATATCATGAATGTCTGGAAAAATATGGTACAGATTATCGAATTAAAAAAACATACAGGAAGGTCATCTATTTATAACAGAAAATGGTCTCTATTCAGAGGATAGGTATGTGCCGGAATTAGAGATCATCATGAAAAAAGATCCGAATGCAATACTGACACTTAACAGCGCATTTTATTATTATGGACTGACCGACACCATACCGGATCATTATTATGTCGCAACGCCCAAAAGTAATAGAAAAATTGAAGATGTACGGGTGAAGCAGATTTATGAGAACAGTAATGCTTTTGAAATGGGGAAGACAACGATAGAGTATGATGGAGTGGATATAACAATTTATAATGAAGAGAGACTGCTGATTGAATTAATACGTAATAAGCGCAAATTTTCTTTTGATCTATACAAAGAAATAATAAGTAACTATAGAAAGCTGATCCATAAAATGGACATGACACAAATTATGGAATATGCATATGAACTGCCAAAGACAAACATGGTGATGGAAACTATCAGACTGGAGATTTTATAAATGATTTCTATACGAAAGCAGATTGAGCAGGAAGAATATTGTTTTGATATCGCATATGATGATGAAGGAGCCAGTCTGCTGATTAATTCTAATGAGCAAATGTTAAGTGAAAAGCTATGGTCTTTATTAAAATTCGGAACATTTTCCGCAAGATTTAAGGATATATACGAATTATGTTTCACTGTGTAACACCGTGCTGTCTCGTTGAATCAAATGTGGCAAGGCGGTATAGGTCTGGATCAGCATCTCCGGGTTCTGTATCTTTTTCAGCAGAGATGCTCCGGCACGGGTGCCAAGACTGTACATATCAATATCCACGACAGTCAGAGATGGTGTGATCAGAGGTGCATAAGGGTAATTGTCGAAGGAGACAATAGAAATGTCCTCCGGAATGCGCAGGCGGAACTGACGGATTGCCTGGATGACGCCGACGGCGATAAGGCTGTTAAAGCACAGAATGCTGTCGGGAGGTTCCGGTAGTCGCAGAAGCTCCGTGGTATGTTGGATGATCTCTTCCAGATTGGAAGAAGTAGGGATGACATAAGCATCTCGGGGTGAGAGATTGTTGCGCTCCAGAGACAGCCGATATCCCAGGAAACGATCTCTGTAAATATTGTCTTTGTCAGAACCGCCGACGAAGGCAATTTTTTTATGCCCGAGAGAGACCAGGTGAGTGATTGCCAGATTAGAAGACAGAGAATGATTGGTGTCAATCCAGGACAGCATGGAGTCGAAAGAGGGTTTTCCGATACAGATATGCGGGAAATCGGTGGCTAATAGTACTTTCTCAATTGCAGGAGTTACGTAATAACCGTTGATCAGAATGCCATCTGCTTTTTTAGATTGTATGGCATTGATGATCTGCTCTTCAGCTTTTTCTTTGGAACGATCCAGATCCAATAAGCCGAGAAAATATCCTTTTTTGCGTAATTCATGGGACGAACCGGAGATAATGTCGAACATATGGGGATTCTCGTAGGGGCGTCCCTTGTAAAAACTGTCAGCATAGAGGACAGTTGTGCTGCTTTTTTTAACCAGGGATACTGCGGAAGAATTGGGAATGTAATTCAATTCGGCTACGGCATCCTGGATTCGCTTATAAGTGGAAGAAGAGACATGCATCTGATTGCTCAGTACTCGGCTGACTGTGGAAATAGATACATTGGCTTTTTTGGCTACATCCTTGATTGTTGCTGCCATCTGAGATCCTCCATTGGTAAAACGTTTGCGTAAATTGTGCATTTTTTATGGGCTGTTTCGTTGCTATTTCGCAGGCGGTCTGCTATTTTTAGTATATCGAATTCGCAAAGAAGATTCAATACTTTTTAAACATAGCGCTGTGTTTTATAAAAGTAGAAAAACGTTTTATCAAAAGGAGGAAGCTATGAAGAATGAGACCACGGCAGATCAGTATGTATTTGTCGAGCAGCATTCCACTTCCTATAATGCAGCAGCCTGGATCCAGGGCTTTGGCGGTTATCTGATCAATGAGAACAGAGAGCCGGGATTGAATCTGCCCCAGACGGTAGAAGCTATGGAATATCATAAGCAGTTTGTGTCATATATGCCGGCAGATGGTGAGTACAATACCGTGACAACTCTGTTTACGGAAGGAAAAGCAGCAAGTACTATCGGAGGTCCCTGGCTGGTACCGGGTATCAAAGAAGCCGGTATTGACCTAGGAATTGCGCCGATGCCGGTCCTGCCGAACGGCACATCTCTGACACCTTTTTCCGGAGTACAGGGCGTTCATGTACTGAAGCATGCAGCAGAGACGAAAAAGGAGGCGTTGGCAGAAGTGTTGAAGGTACTTGGATCCAAGGAGACCGGTGTGGCACTGGCAAATGCCGCAAGCTGTGCACCTGCCAACAGTAAAGCTTATGAAGATGCATCTGTGTCAGAGGACCAAATGATCATGGCACTGAAGACTATGGCAAACAATGTAGTACCTATGCCCAACATTCCGGAAATGGATGTGATGTGGTCAGTGACAGATGACCTGCTGGCAGCAGTGAATAAGCGTGGAGAGGATGTGCAGACGGCATGCGATGCACATCAGAAGGAAGCTTTGGAACAGATTTCTGCAATGCAGTAATTTGCAGATGTAATGACAGGTAAGGAGTGAAAGCAGGATGAAACGAGGAAAGAAGAAAGCATGGTTCTACAGTATGCCGTTTCTGATCATTGTAGGGTTGATGATTGTCGTGCCCTTATTGTATACCGTAGAAATATCCTTTACCAATATGAGTATTTATCATTGGAAGGATTATCATTGTGTTGGACTGGACAATTATAAAAAGGCATTGCTGGCTTTTGATTCTGGATTTCTTCCTGCTTTTTTACGGACTCTATTATGGACTGTATCCAGTATGGCATTACAGTTGATCTTTGGCTTTTTCGTTGCCGTTGGGCTGAATGCGAAGGGATTAAAACTGAGAAGGGTCTACAAGACTCTGCTGATCGTGCCCTGGGCGATGCCGGCATATGTATCAATTCTGTTATGGCGCATGGGAATTTTTAATACGGAATTCGGACTGTTTAATCAGATACTGAAACAGATTGGAGGCAAAACGGTAAATTTTCTGTCCACAAACGGTATGGCATTTATCAGTTGTCTGGTGGTGAACCTGTGGCTGGGAGTTCCGTATATGTTCACGATGATGGACGGTGCCATGCAGAGTATTGACCGGAATATCTATGAAAGTGCGGAATTAGATGGTGCGGGATTTTGGAAAAAACATTTCTATGTGACCATTCCACAGATTCTTCCCATTCTGATGCCGGTGATCATTATGGCTACATTCACGGCGTTTAAGCAGTTTGACATTGTGTATCTGATGACGATGCAGACCGGTTCGAAGACTGGTGCAGATATTAATACGGTAATCACCTATGTATATGAAAAAGCGTTTATTACCAGCAACTATGGATATTCATCCGCTGTGGCGTTTATTGTATTTGTGATTATACTGGTGCTTTACAAGACCATGAACCGAAGGGAGTTTTCAATCTCGGAACAGTGAGGGGAATATGACAGGGAAAAAAATTAAAGAAAAAGTAAAGCTGATATTGCTGAATATAGGATTCATTTTACTTTCTTTCCTGACACTGATTCCTATCCTGTATGCATTCAGTATATCTATCAGTGGGAGTAACAGTATTATTTCCACAGAATTTCATATTTTGCCGAAGACAATCACTATGGATAACTATATTACGATCCTGACGGAGAGACCTTTTGGGAGATGGTTTGTGAACAGTCTTCTGCTAAGCGCACTGACCGTTCTGCTAACTATGCTGGTGGCTGTGCCGGCTGCGTATGTATTTTCCAGAATGCGGTTTGCCGGACGAAAGAGGACTTTATATATTTTACTGGTGTTAAATGCGTTCCCGGCAATTCTCTCCATGTTTGCAATTTATCGGATTATCAAGACTCTGAATCTGTTGAATTCTTATATGGGATTGGTATTTATCTATGCGGGAAGTATGGCGATTTTTGTTTTCTGGAATATGAAGGGATATTTTGACAGTATTCCTGAGGCTATCGAGGATGCAGCGAGAATTGATGGTGTGAATGACAGACAATTGATCACGAAGATCGTCATGCCGCTGGCAAGGCCAAGCATCATCATCTCTTCTGTTCTGGTGGTGATCTATGTGTGGAATGAATATATTTTCAGCACAGTCTTTTTGTCAGGCGCGGAGAAAAATACACTGGCGGTAGCGCTGTATTCTCTGCAGGCTACGGACTATACGCGTAACTGGCCGCTTTTTTCGGCAGCGGCAATTCTGACAACACTTCCTGTATTGATTTTGTTTTTCCTGGTGCAGAAATACATGGTATCGGGACTGTCTTCGGGAGGTGTCAAAGGTTAAAAGCAGGAGGAACTTATGATTTTACAAGAAGCAATTTTACATATACCGCTGTCGCAGTATGCATTTGCGAACAGTGAGATGAATCTTACAATTCGTATCCGGGTGGCGAAGGATAATCTGACAGATTGTGTTCTGTGGTACGGAGACCGCGTACAACCCGGTGATCCTATTGTGTTTACGGCAGTGTACATGAAGAAGATACTGTCGGATATGCATTTTGACTATTATGAAGCAACTTTTGAGACTCCGTATGACAGGGTATGCTACTATTTTGAATTGAAAGACCCGGAAGAGACGTTTTATTATGCAGATATCTGCGCAAAATATCTTCCGGTAGAGAGAAGCGAATTTTACCAGTATCCGTTTATCCGCAGAGAAGAGATCTGTGAGGAACCGAAGTGGTTCCGGGAGGCAATCGTTTACAATATTTTCCCGGACAGTTTTGCCAGCGGACACCGCGAGATCGTAGGACAGGGAAAAGAGATGGAATGGCAGAACGGCATCCGGTTGAAAAGCCGTCTAGGCGGAACCATACAGGGGATCCGGGAGAATCTGGATTATATTCAGAAGCTGGGATTCAACTGTATCTACCTGAACCCGGTATTCACGGCGGGAGAGTATCATAAATACGACCTGCTAGACTATTTTCATGTGTCCCCCAATATGGGAACGGACGAAGAGTTCCGGGAATTGGTGCAGGATATTCACAACAAAGGAATGCACATTGTCATTGACGGTGTGTTCAACCATTGCAGCTGGTATTTCCCGCAGTTTAGCGATGTGGTGGAAAAAGGAGAAAGCTCCGAATATGTCAACTGGTTTTATCGGCTGCAGTTTCCGGTGATACGCCCGGCAACGGAAGAAGAAAAGCCGACATACAGTTGTTTCGCTTATGAGCGGAAGATGCCGAAGCTGAATTCTTCTAATCCGGAGGAAAGAGCTTATTTTATGGAAGTATGCCGTTATTGGATTCGGGAATTTAAGGTGGATGGCTGGCGTCTGGATGTGGCAAATGAAGTGGATCGGGGATTTTGGAGAGATTTTCGTAGGGCTGCTCATGAGGAAAATCCGGAGAGTGTTATGATAGGGGAGATATGGGAGAGCTCGGAGACCTGGCTGAACGGAGACATGTTTGATTCCACCATGAATTATGATTTCCGGAAGAACTGTCGTGATTTCTTTGCCCTTCGGAAAATTTCCGCAGAGGAATTTCATGATCGTATCGTGAAGATGCTACTGCGATATCGTACCGGAACGCTGCGTGGGCAGTTAAACCTGTTAGACAGCCATGATGTCAACCGGTTCCTGTCGTACTGCGAGGGAGATCTGCGAAGATTCCGGCTGGCAGAAGTGTTCCTGTTTACCTCTCCCGGAATTCCCTGCGTATTCTATGGGGATGAACTGGGAATGGACGGCAGTAGCGAGACAACACTGCGGGGGCCCATGCCCTGGGAAAAGGTGCAGGATGGAGAGGATGATTTCTTTTCCCGGCTGATTGCTATTCGTAAAGAACATGAGGAGCTGACCTATGGAGATTACACTCTGCGATATATGGATCATGACGGAGGATATATCTATCAGAGAACCTGGGGAGATCACAAGATTACAGTCTGTCTCAATAATGGCAGCACAACGATTGATCTGCGGGAGTATTTGGGAAAGGGCAGCGTGCTTTTGAGTGAATCCTATGAAGCCGGAAAGCTTGGGAGTATGGGATATGCAATTATAGAAGAAAAATAGAACAATAATAAGAGACCGGATGGTGAGCGATTGCTGTCCGGTTTTTTCGACTACATTTTACACAGAGTGTTGCTGGTTTTCGGTCGTGTTTTCCCGCAGAATATGGTAAAATAAATAGCAAAGAGACATTTGCGACAAATAAAAAATGGACATTCATAAAGAGAAAACGGATATTCAGAAGGTAAAGGTGGACATTCAAATATAAATGTAAACATAGGAAAGGCAGGGCGAGGTTATGAAGGATTATGATGTGATCATTATCGGCGCCGGAGTCAGTGGCTGCGCCATTGCCAGGGAACTGGCGAAGGGAAAGCTAAGGATTGCTGTACTGGAGGCGAAAAGTGATGTCTGCGAAGGTACTTCCAAAGCCAACAGCGGTATCGTGCATGCGGGGTATGATGCAGTACCGGGGACTCTCAAGGCACAGTTAAACGTCCGGGGCAATGAAATGATGGAGGAACTGTCGAAGAAGCTGGACTTCCCGTTCCGCAGGAACGGATCCCTGGTGTTATGCTTTGAAGAAGATGCCATGTCCGGTCTGGAAGAACTGTATCAGCGAGGCATGGAGAACGGGGTAAAAGAATTGAAGCTTTTGTCCCCGGAGGAAGTCTGGGCAATGGAGCCGGCGGTGTCCCGTGACATCGTAGGAGCCCTGTATGCCCCCACCGGTGGTATCGTCTGTCCCTTCGGACTGAATATTGCGCTGGCAGAAAATGCGGCGGAAAACGGCGTAGAGTTCTATCGTGACCACAAGGTGACAGCTATCGTGGAACAGAGACCGGTATGGACCGAGAACCCACCTGCGAAGGAAGGACGGATGTATCAGGTGCAGGTGGATGGTGAGATATTCGTGGCACCCATCGTCATCAATGCGGCAGGTGTCTATGCGGATGAAATTCACAATATGATCTGTGAGGAGAAGATCCGCATCGTGCCTCGCAGAGGCGAGTATCGTCTGATGGACAAAAATTGTGGCGATCTGGTAAATTCCACTATTTTCCAACAGCCCTCTAAAATGGGTAAAGGTATCCTTGTAACTCCTACTGTCCATGGCAATCTGCTGGTAGGTCCGACAGCGGAGGATATTCCGGATAAGCAGGATGTGGACACCACGGCAGAGGGACTGGCGAAGGTTTTGAACCTGGGAAGCAACAGCGTGGATGCCCTGGACGGCAGACAGACGATCACTTCTTTTGCCGGACTGCGAGCTCATCTGGTACATGAAGAACCTGCGGAAAAATCGGATTTTCTCATTGGCGAGGCAGAAGGACATCCCGGCTTTATTGATGTGGCAGGTATTGAATCTCCGGGACTCACCAGTGCACCGGCTATTGGCGAGTATGTGGCACGGATTGTTAATAATATTTATCCCGCAGAACGTAAGACGGATTTTATTGACAGCAGAAAAGGCATTCCCAGCATGGCACTTGCCACGGAAGAGGAGAGAGAAGCACTGATCCGGGAAAATCCTGCGTTTGCCAATGTGATCTGCCGCTGCGAGCTGGTGACGGAAGGAGAGATTCTGGAAGCGATTCACCGCCCAGTAGGAGCAACGACACTGGATGGTGTCAAACGCCGTACCAGAGCCGGTATGGGCAGATGTCAGGCGGGCTTCTGTTCCCCGAAGACGTTGGAAATCCTGTCGAGAGAACTGCATCTCGATCCGGCACAGATCACTAAGGAAGGAACCGGCTCAGAGATTCTGACCGGTAAAAATAAAGACACCGCACCCGGAGAGGGCGGAACATGGAAGAGGACACAGGCGCCTGTCGGAAAGGAGGCACTCCATGAGTAAACGCACAGAAGACATCGTCATCATCGGAGGAGGTCCTGCGGGACTGGCGGCAGCGCTGTCTGCGAGAAAGGCCGGCTGTGAAAAAGTGCTGATCTTAGAGCGTGACAGAGAACTGGGAGGCATTCTGAACCAGTGTATCCACAACGGTTTCGGACTGCATACTTTTAAAGAGGAGCTGACCGGACCGGAATATGCGGAACGTTATATTGACATGGCAGAAGAAGCAAAAATCCCTTATCTGCTGAATACCATGGTAACAAATATTTCCCTGCGCTCCGATGGACGCAAGAAAGTCACCGCCATGAACAAAGAGGACGGGCTGCTGGAAATCGAGACGGAGACCGTGATCCTGGCTATGGGATGCAGAGAACGTTCCCGGGGAGCACTGAATATCCCCGGCAGCAGACCGGCAGGCATCTACAGCGCCGGAACGGCACAGTATTATGTAAATATCAGAGGGCGGATGCCCGGTAAATGTGTGGTGATCCTTGGTTCCGGAGACATCGGACTTATCATGGCGAGACGTATGGTGCTGGAAGGTGCCAAAGTACAGTGCGTGGCAGAGCTTCGCCCCCAAAGCGGCGGACTGAAGCGTAACATTGTCCAGTGCCTGGACGATTTCAACATCCCTCTGTATCTGAATACTACCGTGGCACAGATTCACGGCAGAGACCGTGTAGAGGGAGTGACCCTGACAAAAGTGGACGATAATGGAAAACCCATCCCCGGATCCGAGTGGGAGGTTCCCTGCGATACGCTGTTGTTATCCTGCGGGCTGATCCCGGAGAACGAACTGACCAGGGGCTTAGGAGCGGATATGGACGGCAAGACCGGAGGACCGGTAGTGGGAGAGAATCTGGAGTGCAGTATTCCCGGCGTCTTCGCCTGCGGCAATGTGCTCCACGTCCATGAACTGGTAGACCATGTATCCGCAGAAGCGGAAAAGGCTGGAAACTATGCAGTGGAATATATCCGACAGAAAAGAGGGTGAGACGATGGCAGAGAAGAACACAACACAAAGAGAACTGACCTGTATCTGCTGCCCGGTGGGGTGTGCTCTGACTGTGACCATAGAAGGTGACAATAGTGTCACAGTGACCGGCAACCGGTGCCCCAGAGGGGCGGCTTACGGAGAAAAAGAAGTCACGAATCCTACCCGGATCGTCACCTCCACCGTGCGTGTGGAAGGGTATCCGGACACAGTAGTATCCGTGAAGACGGCTTCCGATATTCCCAAAGGCAGGATCGATGACTGCATGAAAGCCCTGGCAGATGTCACTGCGGCTGCACCCATTCATGTAGGAGATGTCATTGTGGAAAACGTAGCTGACACGGGTGTCAATATAGTGGCAACCAGGTCGTTTCGCGGGTGACAGAGGACAGAACTATTGAGAATAGAGCATATTTGGGGCAATGGACACAATATATTCCAATGACACGATTGGGATATGCTATGGGCAGAGCCTGGAACGAACAACGGGAGGTTACATAACACAATGGGAGATACACATAACACACAGAAAAAGACATACATCATGGCACTGGATCAGGGAACCACGAGTTCCCGCTGTATCCTGTTTGATAAACAGGGAAATATCTGTTCCATGGCACAAAAAGAATTCACACAGATCTATCCCCAGCCAGGCTGGGTAGAGCATAACCCTATGGAAATCTGGTCCTCCCAGCTGGGAGTGGCCATTGAAAGTATGGCGGTGCTGGGTATCACCGATGACCAGATCGAGGCCATCGGCATCACCAACCAGCGTGAGACGACGATCCTCTGGGATAAAAATACCGGAGAACCGGTATACAATGCTATTGTATGGCAGTGCCGCCGTACTTCCGATATGATCGAGGAACTGAAAAAAGACGGCTTTGATCAGATCATCCGGAAGAAGACCGGCTTGATCCCGGATGCTTATTTCAGTGCTTCCAAGATTGCCTGGATCCTGAATAATGTACCCGGTGTCAGAGAACGGGCAGAGCTGGGAGAATTGCTTTTCGGTACGGTAGATACCTGGCTGATCTGGAATCTGACCAAGGGTGCCGTACATGTAACGGATTATACCAATGCTTCCCGTACGATGCTTTTCGATATTCATAATCTCTGCTGGGATCAGGAGATTTTGAAGCATTTTCATATCCCGGAGAGCCTGCTGCCCAGGGTATGTTGTTCCAGCGAAATCTACGGCAGGACCGATGCTTCTGTACTGGGCGGCGAGATTCCTATTGCCGGTGCGGCGGGAGACCAGCAGGCGGCGCTGTTCGGACAGTGCTGCTTTGAGCAGGGAGAAGTGAAAAACACTTACGGAACCGGCTGCTTCTTATTAATGAACACCGGACACGAAGCCATTACCTCCCAGTCGGGTCTATTGACCACTATTGCTGCCAGCACAAGCAAGAACGTAGAATATGCCCTGGAGGGCAGCGTGTTCGTAGCCGGTGCCGGGATCCAGTGGCTTCGAGACAGTATGCGTATGCTTAAGACCTCCGCACAGTCCCAGGAGTATGCGGAGCATGTGCCGGATACCGCAGGGGTCTATATTGTTCCGGCATTTGCGGGCATGGGAGCCCCCTACTGGGATCAGTATGCCAGAGGAACCATCGTCGGCATTACCAGAGGCTGTACCAAGGAACATTTCATCCGGGCCACGCTGGAATCCATCGCATACCAGACGGCAGATGTGCTGGAAGCCATGGAGAAGGACAGCGGCATTGATTTAAAGAGCCTGAAAGTAGACGGCGGCGCCAGTGCCAATGATTTCCTCATGCAGTTTCAGGCAGATATCGTCAACACCCAGGTACGCCGTCCGGCATGTATCGAGACGACTGCTCTGGGAGCGGCTTATCTGGCAGGACTTGCGGTAGGCTATTGGAAGAATCGTGATGAGATCCGTGAGAACTGGCAGATCGGAGCATCCTTTGCACCGGAAATGGATGAAGAAGACTGCAAGAAACTGTTAAAGGGCTGGCATCGTGCGGTGAAATGTGCTCTTGCATGGGCAGAGGATGAAATCTAAATAAAACCTTAATTTTTTACGGGTGACGTGTATTTTTGGCGGAGCAATCTTGTAAAGTGACAAAGTACTGTGGTATGATAACTATTTAGAATACCATGGCTGTTTATGATGGCCTCTGACAGGGGATGATCAATGACAGCTTGGGGATTCCGGAAAGGAACCGGCATGGATTTAAAGGGTTTACCACAGACCGTTCAAAATTTCATAGAGGAAACCATCCAAAACCGGGAAAACGGTAAATTTCCGGACAACGAGACCTGTCAGAAAGTGATGGAATATGCAGCAGACACCGGCTCACAGAAGCTGGCCGGCCTGGGGCTTTATTATCTTGCAGAATATTATTGGCAGAACGACCAGTATGAAAACACCTTGCAATGTCTGACAGAGAGTATCGGTTATCTGAAAAATGAGCAGATGTATGAACTGCTGGCCAGAACCTATAATATGATGGGAGCGGTGTCCGATCGGAAGAATAACCGGATGGTGGCCTTAAGTTCCTATTATAACTGCCTTCAATATGCAGAAAAATACCATTTTTATTATATCCAGGGCATGGCGGAGAGTAATATTGCCTATACCCTGGTCAGGATGCGCCTGCGGCAGGAGGCGATACAGCATTACCGTACAGCAATCGACTCCTATAGTAAGTCAGAGAAAACATATCAGCTGAATTATAACAGGATCAACTGTATGATCGAATGTGGCTGCTGTCACATGTATATGGGAGAAATGGAAGAGGCTTTACGGCTTTGGAATCAAATAGAACAGATCATCAGAGAGGCACCGGAAAGCTATTATTCGAAAATAACATTAGAAATGTATCGTATTTCCTGCGAATTATTACAAGGGCATGAGGAAGAGGCTTTAAAGCTTGCAGCAGATCTTCTGGAGCAATTGTCAGACCGGGATGTTTTTGAAGAGATCATGGATGAACTGGTGATCCTGGCGGGAATCCTGGCAATCCTGCCTGATGGAAAATATCTGGAAGAATTGATCCGGATCATTGATGAAAAGCATATCGAAGAGCATTATAATATTTTCCTGGATCTGTATCCTTTCAAGAGTGAACTTCTGCAGAAGAAGGGTCTCACCTGGGAATACATAGATTATACCCGCCAGTATTTTGATATTTATGAGAAATACCAACAGGAAAACAGAGAAGCGCTGATCAATGTCATAGAATTGCAGAACCGGCTGAAAAACGTTACGTTGGACTGGACGAACATGAAAGCTTCCAACCGGGAGCTGGAAAGTCTGGCTATGCATGATGAGCTGACGGGACTGGCAAACCGGACCTTTTTACATGAACACTTTACGAGCAGTTTTGAACATGCCTATGAGGAACATGAGCTCATGGGAGTAGAACTCATGGATATTGATTTCTTCAAGGAATACAACGATCATTACGGACATCTGGCCGGAGATCAGTGCCTGAAAGCGATTGCCGGAGTTCTGCGGAAACAGCAGGTTCCGGGTAAGATTTTCTGTGCCAGATACGGTGGGGATGAATTTATGATTCTCTATACAGAAATGACGGTGGAGAAGATACGAAGAGTGGCGGAAGATATTTTGAGGAAGGTCCGCAAATTGAAACTTCCCCATGAATGCAGTAATTGCAGCAACTATGTATCGGTAAGCCAGGGAGTATTTGTGCGGATTCCGGTGGGCAATAACAAGGAATGGGATTTCACATCAAGAGCGGATGATCTTCTCTATAAGGCCAAAAGCTGTGGAAGAAACAGTATCTGTCTGTCCACGGAAAGGTTCGGAGATAAGTTTATAGAGATCAAATAAACAGCGCAGAATCAAATTTGAAATTTGATTTGCGATTCCTCCGACGAAAGGAATCGTCTGCGGAAAGGAGATTAGTATGTTAGTTCAGAAATATAAAGACATGCTGTCGGGAAAATCGGTGATCCGGCAGCTTTCGGAATTCGCTACGGCAAGAGGACAGGAGATCGGATACGAGAACGTATTTGATTACAGCCTGGGGAATCCTTCCGTTCCGGTTCCCAGAGAATTTACAGATCGTATGATCCATATGCTGGCAACGAAGGAACCGTTGGAACTGCATGGCTACAGTCCCAGCCTCGGTATTACAAGTGTCAGGGAGGCAATTGCGGAGAACCTGGAGAAAAAGTTTGGGCTGCCTTATCGTAAGGAGCACATTTTCATGGCATCCGGGGCGGCAGGAGCGTTGGCACATGCTTTTCGTCTGGTGACGGAGCCGGGAGATGAGATCCTGACTTTTGCACCGTTTTTCCCGGAATATCATCCTTATGTGGATCTCACCGGAGCGGTACTGAAGGTGGTTCCCCCCAATCTGGAGAACTTCCAGATCAACTTCGAGGCGTTTGAGGAGATGCTGACGGAGAAGGTCAAGGCAGTACTGATCAATACGCCCAACAACCCCTCCGGTGTGGTATATTCCACCCCGACATTGCAGAGACTGGCAGATATCCTGAGCGAAAAGTCCAAGGAATACGGTCATATTATTTATCTGATCTCTGATGAACCTTATCGTGAGATCGTGTTTGAAGGTGTAGACAGTCCCTGCGTATCCTATTTTTATGACAATACCATCATGTGCTATTCTTTCTCCAAATCTCTGTCTCTGCCGGGAGAACGTATCGGTTATGTGGCAGTGAACCCGGCATGTGAGGATGCGGAGACCATGATCAATATGTGCGGACAGATCTCCCGGGGTATCGGACACAACTGTCCTCCATCCATTATCCAGCTGGCAGTGGCACAGGTACTGGATAAGACCGCAGATCTGTCAGTGTATGAGACGAATATGAACATTCTCTATAAAGAACTGCTAGACCTGGGATTCACCTGCGTGAAGCCCGGCGGAACCTTCTACATTTTCCCGAAGGCGCTGGAAGAGGATGCCAAGGTATTCAGTCAGAAAGCATTAAAATATGATCTCGTTCTGGTACCGGGTGATAGCTTTGGTGCACCGGGATATTTCCGCATGGCCTACTGTGTGGACACCGAAAAAGTGGAGAGATCTCTGGAAGCGTTGCGGAAGTTTGTGAAGACGGAGTATGCAACTATCTAGAGTCACGCAGCATATCGAAAGCGAATTGTGCTTGCACGAATGAGCTTTTCGATACGCTGATGTGGTTCTGGATAGTTGCAGAAGCAGAAAGGAGAGTAATGAGAATGTATCAGGCAGGACTGGTATTGGAAGGCGGTGGCATGAAGGGTGTCTATACCGCCGGAGTGTTGGACTTTTTTACCGAAAAAGGAATTGACTTCTCCCATATCTATGGGGTATCTGCCGGAGCGTGCCATATGTGCAGCTATCTGTCCAGACAAAAGGGACGGGCGCTGAGTGTCAGTGTGGATTATTTGGATACGAGACGGTATTGCAGCCTGGAAAGCTTATTGACCAGCGGAGATTTGTTCAATGTGGATTTCTGTTATCACCTGATTCCGGATTACCTGTATCCGTATGATTACGATACCTTTGAAAAATATCCTGGCAAGGCCTACAGCGTGGTGACCAACATCGAGACGGGACAGCCGGAGTATCTGCGTGTCCGTGATATCCGCAAGGATATCGACAAGATCCGGGCATCCGCATCCCTGCCGCTGGTGGCACGGAATGTGAAGATCGATGGGAAGCTGTATCTGGATGGTGGCATCAGCGATGCCATTCCTCTGGAGAAATCTATTCTGGACGGCAACCGGAAGAACATCCTGGTCATGACCAAAGAGGTGGGATTCGTGAGAAAGCCCGCATCTGCGTCACAGCTGGGACTCATAAAACTCAGATACCTGAAATATCCTAAAGTATATGAACTCATGGCAGACCGACATGTCCGTTATAACGAGTGCCTGGACTATATTGACAGACAGGAGAAAAACGGTCAGGCTTTCGTGATCAGACCTCATAAGAAGAGTGATGTGGGACGGATAGAGAAAGACAAGGACAAACTGATCGCATTATATGAAGAGGGCTATCAGGAAGCAGAGAACTGCTATGAAGATCTGCTGGCATATCTGGAAAAATAAAAGCTCTGATTCGTCAGAAAATAAAAAAAGATAGGAGAAACAAAATGTTAGAAATTATCAAGGCAATTATCTACGGTATCGTGGAGGGCATCACCGAGTGGCTGCCCATCAGCAGCACAGGACATCTGATCCTGGTGGAGCGTCTGATTCCCTTTCAGGAGACCAGTGAAGGTTTCTTCGATATGTTTGATGTTGTCATTCAGTTGGGAGCTATCCTGGCGGTAGTCGTTCTGTTCTGGAACAAGATCTGGCCTTTTTATATGAAGAAAAATCAGCAGACAAAAAAAGGTGGTATTGTAAGATCTAAAAAAGATTTTACGGTAGGAAATGTGGCACTGAGCATGGATGCTTTCTGGATGTGGGTGAAGATCGTTGTAGCATGTATCCCTGCGGTCGTTTACGGCCTGCTGTTTGATGATGCGGTGAGCGAAGCCTTCAAAAAAGAGATCGGAACCAGTGGAGTAACGGTCCAGGTCATCGTGGTAGCAGTTATGCTGGTACTGGTCGGTGTATTGTTTATCGTGATCGAGAACTGGAACAAGAATCGTGTACCTACCACCACAACACTGTCACAGTTGACCTACAGAGATGCATTGATCATCGGTTTCTGCCAACTGGTGGCTGCGGCGCTGCCCGGAACATCCCGCTCCGGAGCTACGATCCTGGGTGCTATTATGATTGGTATATCGAGAACGGTGGCAGCGGAATTTACCTTCTTTCTGGCGATTCCCGTTATGTTTGGAGCGAGTCTTCTGAAGGTATTGAAGTTCGGATTTGCATTCACGGGAATGGAGCTTGCCTGCCTGCTGGTCGGTACAGTGATATCCTTCATTGTATCCCTGTTCGTACTTCGTTTCCTGATGGGATATATCAAAAAGCATGACTTTAAAGTCTTTGGATGGTATCGTATTGTGCTGGGTATTATCGTATTGCTGTACTTTCTGGTATTCGCATAACAGTTGACAATTATAGGGAAAAGGAATACACTACCCTTATCGAGCGCCGAAATACGGTACTTGTGAGGAGAATGAAAATGTTTTTTGTACATGATTCGTACAGAAGGGAGACGGTAACATGGCAGTAGTTAAGAAAACTGTAGCACCTGTAGCAGCTAAAGTGGAAGCACCTAAGGCAGAAGTGAAGAAAGCAGCACCGACAACTCCAGTTAAGACAGAAACCAAGACCGCTGTGAAGGAAGCTGAGAAGGCCCCTGTAGCAAAGGCAGAAGAAAAAGCACCTGTAAAGGCAGAGGTTAAGAAGCCTGCAGCCAAGAAGGAAACAGTTAAGAAAGAGACCAAGAAGGCAGCACCTGCAAAGGCAGAGGCTAAGAAGCCCGTAGCCAAGAAGACAGAGTTAAAGAGTGAGATCAGCGTTCAGTTCGGTGGAAAGTCCTACTCTCAGGAAGAACTGCTGAAGATCGCCAAGGACGTATGGAAATACGATCTGAAGCAGAAGGCAGCTGACCTGACCAGCGTAGAGCTGTATGTAAAGCCCGAAGAGAACATGGTTTACTATGTAATGAACAAAGAGATCACCGGAAGCTTCTACATATAAACTATTCAGAGTAATAAAAAATAAGTATATATACGTTGAATGCTTGCATTCATAAGGATATATACTTATTTTTATATTACGAAGTAACCCTATGAGCAAAAGGAAAGCACCGAAGGTGCGGTTTTGCGAATAGGGTCTGAATAGTTTACCAGGCCCCAAAGTTGAATTTACCACTTTGGGGTCTTCGTATCTATAAAAATGTTAAAGGATGACAGAATGCAGAAAAAATCAGAAAAGATTATTTTTACATTATATCTGTTGGGATTCCTGGCACTGGCACTTACACTTGCACTGTTGCAGCCGCTGGCCAACACACCGCCGCTGTATGGTAATCCGCCGGATGAACATGCGAGATATCTGATCCCGCAGTTTATCTGCAAGTATGGGAAGATCCCTACGGGATGGGAGGAAGAGGTGCGGATTCCGGCCTACGGATTTTCCTATGCTCTGTATAACGTATTTCCCTATATCGTGCAGGGATATCTCATGCGCTTTGTGAGCCTGTTTACGGAATCGGAAGTGGTACTGCTCTATACCGCAAGACTGGTGAACGTAACCTTTGGCCTGCTGATGGCAGTAGTGGTATATTTGATTGGAAAAAGAGTGTTCCGGGATGACCGATTCCGTTGGCTGTTCTGCTTTGCAGTAACGTACCTGCCGGAGGGATTGTTCCTGCACACTTATGTGAATACGGATTCCTGCTGTATGTTATCCACGGCCATGATGGTATATGCTCTGGTATGCGTATATCAGGATGGTATAAGTCTCCGCAACAGTCTGTGGATGAGCGGTGGTATTATTCTGTGTGCTCTTTCTTATTATAATGCCTACGGATATATCGTAAGCTGCATTTTACTCTTTCTGTTGTCCTTTTTGCAGAAGAAGGAAAACGGCGGCTATTTCTATGACTGGAAGAATATGCTGAAATACGGCTGTCTGATCGCCGGAGTAGTTCTGGCGGGGATCGGCTGGTGGTTCATCCGCAGTTATATCGTTCTGGACGGAGATCTGCTGGGACTGGCCACCCGGGAAAAGATGGCGATCCAATATGCGGTGGAGAGTGTCAATCCGCTGACCATGCAGACTTATCAGTCCATGGGTTATACGGTGCTGGAAATGTTCCGGGAACGCTACACACTGTCCGGTCTGTTCCACAGCTTCGTGGCAGCTTTCGGCTCCATGTCCATCTACGGAAGCATCTGGCTGTATCGGGCGTATAAAGCATTTTTTGTGCTTGGCACCGCGGGAAGCCTTCTGTATGTGATCTGCTATAAGAAGCGTCGCAAAATATCCGGAAGAGAATGGTTCTTCCATATTAATATGCTTTATTGCATTTTTATGCCGGTATTTCTGACGATTTATTATGCATACACCACGGATTATCAGAATCAGGGACGGTACCTGCTCCCAGCGCTGCTCCCCCTGATGTATTATATGATAAAAGGAATTCAAAAACTTTCGGAACTGAAGATCAAAGGCAGAACCTTTCCCCGGTGGCTGGTGAATACAGGGGTTGCGATATGTTTTCTGATCCTTGTCGGAGGCACAATAGATATGGTATATGTACGGGCACTTCCCGTATATCTGGAGACAGGACTGGTACTGAAATAGTGCCGGTCCTTTTTGTGTATACGATGAGCCAAGTACAGATTTGTGCTTGCACAAGAATCTGTATTTGGCGAATGAGGCTCTGAATAGTTTTTTTAATATTTTGTTTAGAATTATTTTCGGGAAAATCAGTTGACAATAATATCCTGTAGTGATATTTTAGGGTAAGAAGATGTTAGCACTCCTTTTAGATGAGTGCTAATAATCCCAAAGGGAGTGATGGAATGCAATTGGATGACAGAAAAACGATTATATTGCAAGCCATTATCCGGAACTACTTGGAAACGGGAGAGCCGGTAGGCAGCAGGACCATTTCAAAATACACAGATCTGAATTTAAGCTCGGCGACCATTCGTAATGAGATGGCGGATCTGGAAGAGATGGGTTATATCATACAGCCGCACACTTCCGCAGGAAGAATTCCTTCCGATAAGGGATATCGCTTCTATGTGGATACCATGATGGCCACCAGAGAGCAGGAAGTCAATGAGATGAAGGATATGCTCTTAGAGAGGCAGGATAAGCTGGAGAACCTGTTAAAACAGGTGGTGAAGACCCTGGCTCAGAACACACAATACGCCACCATGATCAGTGCTCCGCAGGTACATCGCAACAAGGTAAAGTTCATCCAGCTGTCCCGGGTGGATGCCGGACAGATTCTGGCGGTCATCGTTGCCGAAGGTAATGTGATCAAGAACAATATCCTGGCGGTGAATCAGGAACTGGATGATGAGACACTGCTGAAGCTGAACATTCTGTTGAATACCCACCTCAATGGATTGTCCATGGAGGAGATCAATCTGGGAATGATCGCAGCAATGAAGCAGCAGGCCGGAATCCACAGTGAGATCGTCAGTGAGGTGATCGATGCTGTGGCGGATGCCATCAAGGCAGACGAGGACCTGGAGATTTACACCAGCGGTGCCAACAATATTTTCCGGTATCCGGAACTGGCAGATCAGTCCAAGGCAAGTGAACTGATCAATGCTTTCGAGGAGAAGCAGCAGCTGGGCGGTCTGATCCAGGAGTCCCTGGCAGACGAGGGCAGCACAGGTATCCAGGTGTACATCGGAGACGAGACACCGGTGCAGGGCATGAAGGACTGCAGTGTCGTGACCGCTACTTATGAATTAGGCGAAGGCATGAAGGGAACCATAGGAATCATAGGTCCCAAGAGAATGGATTATGACAAGGTCATAGGAACGCTGCGGACGGTGCAGAACCAGTTGGATGACCTTTACCGCAAAGAATAGACAGATTCCAGAAAGGAAAGTAAGAATGGCAGATCAGGAAAAAGAAATATTAGAGGAAGAAATGGAACAGGATCTTTCAGATGCCGAAGAACTGAAGGAAGAAGAGACAGAAGATGAGGAACCCGTGAGCAAGGAAGACAAAAAGGCAGCAAAGAAGCAGGCAAAGCTGAACAAAAAGGAAGATTCCTACAAGGAGAAGATCGATCAGCTGGAAGACAGAGTAAAGCGTCAGATGGCAGAGTTCGAGAACTTCCGCAAGAGAACCGATAAAGAGAAACAGGCAATGTTCGATACCGGTGCCAAGAGTGTGATCGAGAAGATCCTTCCGGTAGTAGATAATTTTGAAAGAGGCCTGGCAACGGTTCCCGAGGAATCCAAAGAGGATCCTTTCGTAGACGGTATGAACCGTATCTACAAACAGCTGATGACAGAACTTGAGAACATCGGTGTGAAACCCATCGAGGCAGTCGGACAGGAATTCGACCCGAATCTTCACAACGCAGTGATGCAGGTGGAGAGCGATGAGTATGAATCCGGTGTGATAGCCCAGGAACTTCAGAAGGGTTACACATATCATGACATGGTCGTAAGACACAGCATGGTAGGCGTTGTTCAATAATTTGATTATCACATATTTTTGAGAATAGAAACTATAAAATGAAAACAGAGAATAAAAACAGGAGGAAAATATTATGAGTAAGATTATTGGTATTGACTTAGGTACAACCAACAGCTGTGTAGCTGTTATGGAAGGTGGTAAACCCACCGTTATCGCTAATACAGAAGGTGCAAGAACCACACCCTCTGTTGTAGCATTTACCAAGACCGGTGAGAGACTGGTCGGTGAGCCTGCAAAGCGTCAGGCAGTTACCAACGCAGAGAAGACCATTTCTTCCATTAAGAGAGATATGGGTACCGATCGCGGCCGTACCATTGACGGCAAAAAATACTCTCCTCAGCAGATCTCCGCAATGATCCTGCAGAAGCTGAAAGCAGATGCCGAGAGCTATCTGGGTGAGAAGGTTACCGAGGCAGTTATCACAGTTCCCGCATACTTCAATGATGCCCAGCGTCAGGCTACCAAGGATGCAGGTAAGATCGCAGGCCTGGATGTAAAGCGTATCATCAACGAGCCTACCGCAGCAGCACTTGCTTATGGTCTGGACAATGAAAAAGAACAGAAGATCATGGTATACGACCTTGGTGGCGGTACCTTTGATGTATCTATCATCGAGATCGGTGACGGTGTCATCGAAGTACTGGCTACCAACGGTGATACACACCTTGGCGGTGATGATTTCGATAACAAGATCATTCAGTGGATGCTGGATGAATTCAAGAAGGCAGAAGGCGTAGATCTGTCCGGTGATAAGATGGCTATGCAGAGACTGAAGGAAGCAGCTGAGAAGGCTAAGAAAGAGCTGTCCAGCGCAATGACCACCAATATCAACCTTCCTTTCATTACCGCAACTGCAGAGGGACCTAAGCACTTTGATATGAATTTAACCCGTGCTAAGTTCGATGAACTGACCAGAGATCTGGTTGATAAGACTGCTATCCCCGTACAGAACGCTATGAAGGATGCTGGCCTGAACTATTCTGATCTGGGTCAGGTACTGCTGGTAGGTGGTTCTACACGTATTCCTGCGGTACAGGATAAGGTAAGAGCCCTGACCGGTAAAGAGCCCAGCAAATCTCTGAACCCTGATGAGTGCGTAGCAATCGGTGCTTCTATCCAGGGTGGTAAGCTTGCAGGTGATGCTGGTGCCGGTGATATTCTGTTACTGGATGTAACGCCCCTGTCCCTGTCCATCGAGACCATGGGTGGTGTCGCTACCAGACTGATCGAGAGAAATACTACCATTCCTACCAAAAAGAGCCAGATCTTCTCTACCGCTGCTGATAACCAGACCGCTGTAGATATCAACGTAGTACAGGGTGAGCGTCAGTTTGCCAAGGATAACAAGTCCCTCGGACAGTTCCGTCTGGACGGTATTGCTCCCGCTCCCAGAGGAATCCCTCAGATCGAGGTTACCTTCGATATCGATGCCAACGGTATCGTAAATGTATCCGCTAAGGATCTGGGTACCGGAAAGGAGCAGCACATCACCATTACCGCAGGCTCTAACATGTCCGATTCCGATATCGAGAAGGCTGTCAAGGAAGCAGCTGAATTCGAAGCACAGGATAAGAAGCGTAAGGAAGCTATCGAGGCAAGAAACGAAGCAGATTCCTTCGTATTCCAGACGGAGAAGGCTCTGAATGAAGTAGGTGACAAGGTTCCCGAGAGTGACAAGACCCAGGTACAGGCTGATCTGGAAGCTGTGAAGGCTATTCTGGAGAGAACCAAAGACCAGGAGATGAGCGACAGCGATGTAGATGAGCTGAAGGCTGCAAAAGAGAAACTGACCCAGAGTGCTCAGTCTGTATTCACCAAGATGTATGAGCAGGCTGCTCAGGCACAGCAGGGTGCACAGGGTGCAGCAGGCCCTGATATGAATGCACAGGCCGGTAGCAATGCTGGATCTAACGCAGACGATGATGTGATCGACGGAGATTTCAGAGAAGTATAATTAAACTTCACAAATAACGCAAATCGTGGTATAACAGTAAATGCTGTGTAACAGTGATTGCGAATAACAGGTGGCACAGGGTATGCGGAAGCGTGCCCTGTGCATAACCGTTTTTAGATTTAAATGACAGAGGTGCAAAAATGGCAGAGCAGAAGAGAGACTATTACGAGGTCCTCGGTGTAGATAAGAATGCAGATGATGCTGCAATTAAAAAAGCATACCGTGTACTGGCGAAAAAATACCATCCCGACATGAACCCCGGAGACAAGGAGGCAGAACAGAAGTTTAAAGAAGCTTCCGAGGCTTATGCCGTGCTGAGTGATCCCGAGAAGAGACGCCAGTATGATCAGTATGGTCATGCGGCATTTGACGGTGGTGCAGGCGGCGCCGGTGGTTTCGATTTCAATGGAGCTGATTTTGGAGACATTTTCGGAGATATTTTCGGAGATATCTTTGGCGGCGGCAGAAGCAGAGGTGCCAGAAATAACGGCCCCATGAAAGGTGCCAACATCCGTACCAGTGTTCATATCACTTTTGAAGAGGCAGTTTTCGGCTGCAAGAAAGAGATCGATCTTACGGTAAAGGAAACCTGTAAGACCTGTAACGGCTCCGGTGCGAAGCCCGGAACCAGCCCTGAGACCTGTACCAAGTGTGGTGGTAAGGGTCAGGTGGTATTTACCCAGCAGTCTTTCTTCGGTACTGTGCGTAATGTACAGACCTGTCCCGACTGTCAGGGTACCGGTAAGGTGATCAAGGACAAATGCCCGGATTGCCGTGGTACCGGATATATTCCTATGAAGAAGCGTTATGCGGTGGATATTCCCGCAGGTATCGACAACGGACAGTCTACCCGTATGCCGGGACTGGGTGAGCCAGGTGTCAACGGTGGCCCCAGAGGCGATGTGCTGGTAGAAGTGATCGTAGGTCGTCATCCTATCTTCCAGAGACAGGATTTCGATATTTTCTCTACCGTACCTATTTCTTTTGCAGTAGCGGCATTGGGCGGCGAAGTGCTGATCGATACGGTAGACGGCAAGGTGGTATATGATGTAAAGGCCGGAACCCAGACCGACACCAAGATCCGTCTGCGCGGCAAGGGTGTTCCTTCCTGGAGAAATAAGGATGTCCGCGGTGACCACTATGTAACACTGGTGGTACAGACACCCGATAAATTAAAACCGGAGGCAAAGGAACTGCTGAAGCAGTTCGATGCACTGACCGGAGATTCCCTGAATGCAGTGAAGAAAGCAACGGAAAGCGGAGAGGGAGAGACCAGGGAGAATGACTCCAGGGACGGCAAGAAGAAAAAGTTTTGGAAGTAAAAGTTAATAAATAAAATTCCCCGTAGCCTCGGCTGGGGTAAGAAACGCGGCACGC
The DNA here is from genome assembly GCF_003478095.1 of Clostridium sp. AF34-10BH. Lineage (NCBI taxonomy): Bacteria > Bacillati > Bacillota > Clostridia > Eubacteriales > Clostridiaceae > Clostridium > Clostridium sp. AF34-10BH. The sequence continues at coordinate 78,456 of NZ_QUEC01000011.1, read as the reverse complement.
TCGCGCTCTATCGCAGAGCGTAGCGGCACATAAGTGAGGAAAGTACCCTCGCATAGCGTCCCTTGGGACGCTATGGTACCGACGTCTGCTTACAGCACTGCTTATTCTTACACCCAGCCGGGGCTACTGGTTTGTTGGGAAAAAGTGAAAGGTATCTTTGAAGGCCAATGATATAGAATACAGTTTGGTTTTTTTGTCAAAAGGCAGGGTGAACGGTTTGACAGAATGGGCAGAAACGCTTACAATTCAAGTAGTTATGCTGTCTGTGACACGAAGGAGCCTGCAGGATGGAGAACCGGAAAGAGGAATTTCTGAAAATTGTATGTCAGAGTTATCTGATCGTTATTCTGGCAGTGCTGCCTCTTTATTATATTCCCTGGAATGGATATTATAAACTGGGTGATACCAAATATTACCTGTATCGCAATGTTTCACTGCTTTGCCAGGGGATCGCATTGCTGGCAATGTGTGTCTTTGCTGTAAGCAGCCGGTGGACAGGGGAACATCGGATTTTTGCCAGATCTCTGGCTGAAGTAGTGAAAAAATCGGTCGATAAATGCAGAACACATGCGGTAACGACGGCGGTCTGCCTGTACGGAATCTGTGCGTTACTCTCTGCAATCTGCAGCCCCTATGGCAGTATCGCGTGGAACGGAGAGCGGGAATGGTACATGGGAGCTGTCACGATCTGTTTGATGATCGGAGGTTTTTTACTGACGGCGAAGTACGGAGGTAGTTGTAAAACGGCGATATGGTTAGGAGAGGCGGCTTTTGTGGCGGTCACCCTGATCGGTCTGTTGCAGAAGCTGGGCTATGATCCTCTGGGACTTCTCAAGGGTTACGTTGTGGGGGACTGGGAATTTACCCATATGTTGACCACGCTGGGGAACAGCAACTGGCTCAGCGGGTATTACAGTGTGATGTTTCCCTTTTCCATGACGCTGTTTCACCGGGCAGTGGAAGCAGGGAAAAAAGGTCCCACACTGCTGGCAGGAACGTGCAATATGTTGGCCATGATGCTTCTGCTTTTACAGGGAAGTGACAGCGGTGTGATCGTGGCATGCACAGTCATGGGGTTGTGCTTTTGGCTCGACCGGAAGCAAACCGGACATTGGGAAGTATATTTCCTTTTTCTTGCAGCGGTGGCGCTGGGAATGTGCCGTTGGGGTAAATGGATGTTATATCTGGGAACGTTTGACATTCTCCTGCAGGATGGCATCGCCAAAAAACTGGCAGCCTGGCAGGGATGGATTCCGGTTGCAGCAGGGTGTCTGCTGCTTTGGGGAGCCTGTCGCAGGATTCCGGAGAATAAGAAAAAAATATTGCAAGAGGGAGTATTGTGTTGTGCACTGGCAGGAATAGCGGTAGTGCTGGCATGGTATCTGCATCGGTTGTTGGTAATCGATTTTGCGGAATGGGGCAATCGCCGGGGAAGATTGTGGCAGATGGCATGGATGGGTTTCCGGAAAGGAAATCTGCATCAGAAGCTGTTGGGAGCAGGCCCGGATTGTTTTGCATCGTATCTGGGAGAACTGTTGCCGGGAGGCACGGTGCTTTTTGATAAAGGATATTTTGAAGGTTCTGTTTTTACCAATGCACATAATGAGTGGCTCACCACACTGGTCAATATGGGACTGCTGGGTGTGGCTGCCTATGCAGCTGTTTTTATCACGGCGCTGCAGACATACAGGAAGAATTTTCTCGCAGTATTGTTACTGCTTACCTACGGGATACATTCCCTGATCAGCTTTCAGCAGGTGCTGAATGCGCCGCTTTTCTTCCTGATACTGGGATTGTGTGAAGCGGCGGCCCGGGGAGAAAAGACCAAAACCAATCAAATGGATACGGATGAGGAGTTGCTAGAAGCTATATGAAAAATATTTGGAAGATTTTTACCGGAGATCTGAAAAAACTGGTGAAGCAGCCTTTTGCGCTGGTTATTATTATCGGGTTGTGCGTGATACCGTCGCTGTATGCGTGGTTTAATATATTTGCCAACTGGGATCCCTATGCCAATACCGGAGGAATTCCTGTGGCGGTAGTATCCCTGGATCAGGACTATACGCTGAAAGACGGATCGGTGGTAAATATGGGAGAATCCGTACTGGAAAGCCTGCATTCCAACACCAGTGTAAAATGGATCTTTCTGGATACCGAGGAAGAAGCAAAAGAGGGCGTGGAAGCCGGAAAATATTATGCAGCCATCGTCATTACCGATAAATTTACTTATAGTATGTACAATGTATTTTCGGATGATTTTGAGAATCCGGCGCTGATCTATTATCAGAATCAGAAGAGCAATGCCATTGCCACCAAAATCACGGATACGGTGGCAGGAACTCTGCAGAATACCATAAATGAGACCTTTATCAAGGTGGCAGCTACCACGGTATTTGAAGAGGGCAATACGGTGTCGGATCAGGTACAGGGGGACAGTTATGTAGAGGAATTCTGTTCCAAACTGGAGGAACTGAATGACAATCTGAAGGAATACAGTGCCATGATCGACTCCTTTCAGGCAGGCAATGCGCGGCTGGAGTCTGCCATCACCCATGTCAACTATGAGATTCCCGCAATGCAGAAGAAACTGGACAGCACCACAGCCAGTCTGAACCAGAGCAGTCAGGATCTGTCTTCTACCAGAGACACCCTGGGCAATTTCAGCAACAACATCGATACTTCCATGAGCAATATCAATAACTCTCTGGAAAGTATCAAAAAGGCTCTGGATGAAAGCAAACTGGCGGAGGATACCGCCCAGATGACGAGAGATCTGAACCGGGTGGCAAGAGATACCAATACGCTGAACGGACAAGTAAATACACTGCTGGCGGCACTGATCCAACAAAAGCTGGAAAGCGTCTCTGACGGTAATGCTGCGAACGGCGGCACCGGCAGCAATATCAACGCAGCGGCAACTGATGCGGCTATGGAAGCATTGAAAGCCATGCAGAAGGAACTGGATCTGATGAATACCGTAGTGGGCAGCGTTCTGGAATCCACGGACGACAAGGCTGCGGAGAATGCAAAGGTCAATGTCAACAATGCCATGAATAATTTAAGGAGCGCCATTGACAGCTGCGAGACTTCTGTAAGTAATATGCAGGGAATCTATAAGAATAATCTGGTGCCCCAGATGCAGAAGGTTCTGACAAATATGTCAGATTCTCTGAATCAGGTGACCAATCTGGTAAATACCCTGAGCAATACGGTGAAAAATGTCGGAGTTGTCATGGAAGGTGTCGGTGACACTGTGTCCGGAACCAGTGAGAGTCTGGGACAGATCAAAGATGTGGTAGATAATATCAGCGCCAAACTTACAGATCTGACAGAGAAGCTGGACGGTGCATCCGAAGAGGAAATGATGGATATTCTGGTGCGTTTCCTTGGAGGAGATCCGGATAGTCTGGGGGCATATTTTGCATCTCCCGTAACCATGGAGACCATAGCCATGTATCCGGTGGCTACGTATGGTTCTGCCATGACACCGTTCTATTCCACACTGGCGATCTGGGTAGGTTCTACGATCCTGGTGGCACTGGTGAAAGTAAAAGCCTCTCCGAAAGGGCTTGAAAATGTACAGAGCTATCAATTGTATTTCGGCAGATATTTGCTGTTCTTCTTATTGGCACAGATTCAGGCAGCCATCATTGTGGCCGGAGATCTGTGGCTGTTAAAAGTAAACATTGTGGAACCGGGGCTGTTTTTCCTGGCGGCAAGCTTTACGGCTACGGCATTTTCCCTGTTGATCTATTCTCTGACACTGGCATTCGGAGATGTGGGCAAGGCCGTCTGCGTTATTGTTATGGTATTGCAGATCGCTGGTTCCAGCGGTACCTTCCCGATCGAACTGCTACCGGACACCTACCAGAAGATTTATATTTTCTTTCCCTTCCCCTATGCCATCCGGGCCATGCGTGAGGCACTGGCGGGTATGTACGGTACTGCCTATATGGAAGCACTGGCAAAATTGAGCCTGTTTATGATCGAGGGACTGTTGATCGGCCTGGTGATCCGGATCCCGTTCGTAAAACTGAACCATTTTGTGGAAGAGCGTATGGAAGACACTGAGTTAATGTGACACCTGTTCAGAACCATGAAAGCGAAAACTCCGCAGGAGTGGGTTTGTGAATGAAGTTCCGAACAGGCAGAAAGGTAAAATCATGGAGAGAAATTACGAAGAAATTTTTCAGAAGGTTATGGATTACGAGCAGGCCCTTCATGAGAAGAATAGAAAAAGAATAAAGATCGGTCTGAAATGTATCTGGATCGTCCCCTTGTTTTTTCTGGCACTGTTGTTCCTGACTGGCAGCAACAAAGTGATCTTCCTGATCCTGTGGATCGTGTCGCTGTTTGCCCTGTCAATCTATCTGATCGTTGTGGAATATATGGATTATAATCTGCAGGAGAAGATCATGGAGCTCAAAGGAGAAGAAGGCGATCTCAAAGCGGTGACTCCGACAGACTTTGACCGGGCGGCGCAGATCATCCGGGAGACCCGGAAACTGATTGGTGAAGGCCTGAATTCCCCGGCCGAGACCGGGACCGAAGAGGACCCGGAAGATGAAACCGAAGAGGAAAACGAAGACGAGACCGAAGACTGGGAGGATGGTGAATAGTATGCATAATATCTGGAAAATATTTACCACCGACATCCGTCGGATCAGTAATAATGTGGTGGCGGTCGTTATTATCATGGGACTCAGCATCCTCCCGGCACTGTATGCCTGGTTCAACATTTTCTCCAACTGGGATCCTTACGAGCCCGCAGCTACCAGTCAGCTGAAAGTAGCCGTGGCTTCCGATGATGCCGGGGCGGAGATCATGGGGCTGTCTCTGAACGTGGGAGACAGTGTGCTGGAGGCTCTGGGAGCCAATACCACTATCGGCTGGGTGTTCCCGGAGACCACGGAGGAAGCACTGGAAGGTGTGAAGAACAGTGATTACTATGCGGCATTGATTATTCCGGAGACTTTTACTCAGGAAATGCTGGGATTTATCGACGGTGAAGTGGATCATCCCACCATTTACTACTATGAAAATGAGAAAAAGAATGGTATTGCCCCCAAAATCACGGGCAAAGCGAAAAATGCTGTGCAGGAACAGGTAAATGCCACCTTTATCAGTACTGTGGCAGAAGCGGTGATGAAAGCGGGAAATGCCCTTTCGGTGGTGAATGCCGGCGGGCAGACCAGTGTGGAAGAATCTCTGGACACCATGCAGGCACAGTTGCAGGATTATGTGGTTATGTTACAGTCCTTCCAGAGTATTATGACCTCCGCGGAGATGATCATGGAGACCAGCCAGAATATGCTCCTGGATATGGATAATATGCTGGAGAATGGACGAAATACCATGATCGGTATGCAGACCATGATCAATTCCAGCGTCGATGCGGTTGACGTTATGGGAGATATGGTGAGCAGCAGTATGGATATGGTCACGGAAGCGTTGCAGTATCTGTCGGTCTTTTCTGATGGATTGCTGGAGCAGATGGGCAGCAACAATGTGGGAAGCACCACGGACACCGGATTGGGCACGGCCATCGGACTGGTACAGGGCATGCAGGCCAATATGGATGTGCTGGGAAGCCTGATCACCGGACAGGATGCTCAGATTCAGGAGATCAACCAGTCTCTGAAAACGATCGAAGCGGATCTGAAACAGCTGCAAGACAGCAAGGGAGATGTGGATCATGATATCAATACTCTGCGGGCACAGATCCGGGAACAGATCCAGATCTGCAACAAACAGCTGAATAATCTGATGAGTGATTACAATAACAATGTCAGACCTTCTTTCCGGGCTACCGGCAAATCCATGCAGCAGGCTTTCCTGAATGCAGCAGCGATGATGAACGGTACGGATGTGAATATGGATGAAATTTCCGATATTCTGAAAGAGTATCAGCAGACTTTGCAGGAAGGTAATGTCAGCCTGCAGGATTCCCTGGTGATCGCACAGGAACTGCTGGACAAGGTCAGCAAAATAGCAGATAATATAAAACGGATCACCGGTGCGGAGACCTATGAGGATATTTTAAGCGCTATGGCTGCCGATCCGACGGCGGTGGCAGACTTCGTATCTTCTCCGGTCAGACTGGAGACGGTACCTGTTTATCCGGTGGATCATTACGGCTCTGCAGCATCGCCGTTCTATACGATCCTGGCAATCTGGGTGGGAGCGCTGTTCCTGGTGGCTATTATTCACGTGGGTGTGAAACCCATTGAACCGGGGGATCATTATAAGGCGCATGAGAGATATTTTGGCAGATATCTGCTGTTTTTCCTGATTGGACAGGCACAGACACTGCTTATTGTTCTTGGGAACCTTTATTATATTGAGATACAGTGTCAGCACAGATTTTTATACTGGCTGGCGGCAGCCGTGGCCAGTGCGGCATTCAGCTGCTTTATGTATTCTGTGACTTTCGCTTTTGGAAACGTGGGTGAGGCACTGGCTATTGTAGTCATGGTCATCCAGGTGGCGGGAAGCGGCGGAACGTTCCCTATCGAGGTTCTTCCGCAGGTATTCCAGTGGATCTATCCTTTCCTGCCGTTCCAGTTTGGCATGAAAGCGTTTAAAGAATGTATTGCAGGAATGTACGGCGTGGATTATTGGATCAATGTAGGAAAAATGACACTGTTCCTGATCGTAGTATTGCTGCTTGGTCTGGTGTTGGAGCCGCCGTTCCGCAAGCTGAATCATATGATAGAGAAGAGTAAAGAGAAGACAGGATTAATGATTTGATGCAGATGAAAAAAATGACTTCGGAAAAGAAACATAAAATTACAACCATTGGCTTATGGCTGATCCTCATTCTGTGCACGGCGGTATTGTTCTCCCTGTGTCTCAGTGAGGGGATCGACTATGATGAAGCATACAGTTATCGCACCGCCCATGACAATACGATGATGGGAATCATTCGCGTGGTACTGGCGGCCCATGATACGGATGTGCCGGTATGGTATATGGGATTGCGGCTGTGGTCGTTTCTGGCAGGAGACGGCATTATTGCCTACAAAATGTTTGCATTGCTGGGAACGGTATTGTCCATGCTGCTGGGGCCTGTCGTGATCCGCAGGCAGTGGGGAGCGAAGACAGCAGCCCTTTATATGATCATGGTAAGCCTGACACCTGCAATGATGAAGATCAGTGTGAACAACAGAATGTATTCCTGGACGGTGTTTGGAGTTACCGTCTGCGGACTGACCGCTTATTTCCTGCGGGAGCGTCTGAACAGTAAGGCCCTGTGGACGATATTGTTTCTGACGACCTTCTGCGGTATTTTCAGTCATTACTTTACCGCGTTCAGTTACCTGTTTATCTACCTGTATCTGGTGGCGGTGATTTGGCAGCAGGACAGAAAACAGATCTGGAAGCCGTTTGTCTGTGGTGGTTCCGTTGTATTGCTTTTTGTGGCATGGCTGATAAAATCCGATTTCTTTCATCTGCTGGTTTCTGATGGAAACCCGACGAACCAGTCCAAATTCGGTATTTACGAATTTTTTGATTTCATTTTCGGAACCAGAGTGAAGTATGCGACCAAAATGGGAGAACTTCTTTTTGTACTGACACTGGTCTGTGCGATCCTCTTCTGGAAGCGGCTGGGGAGAAGAAACGGTGTTTTTGCGGTTCTGTGTACCTGTATTTTCCCAATAAGCTATTTGATGGCGGCGCTGCTGGCATTACACGCGTCCCACTTTTTTACCTACCGCCATGTTATGCATAGCATGGGATTGTTCTGGCTGGGAATGACGATCATTTTATCCAGGATCAATTTACAGGAATGGATCGCCTGTCTGTCCTTCACTGTGTGGATGGGAGTGTCGGCCTACGGAATCTCTTATCATGAAGAATATGGTACAATCTCATATCTGGAAGAGACGAAGGCATTTATAGCGGAGAATATGGAGCCGGGAGATGTGGTCGTCTACGATACGGATTCCCGCTTCGGACAGCTATTCGGATGCTATATGCCGGACCAGATCTTTTATACCATGGAAGAGGTACCGGATCTGGAAGAACTGGTGGGGAAAAGAGTCTGGTATTTCCAGTGTTTCGGACATCTGCTGGAGGAATCGGATAAATATACCGTAACCTATGAAAATATGGGACATTATGGATTCCAGTATATGGATGGGAATACGGATTTTGATATTTTAAAGGTGAACATAACGGAGGAAACGGGAAATGATTAAATGGGTGGAAAGAGGAGTCCTGCTGGCAGCGATACTTTCCATGCTGTTTGTATGGCCGTATGGAGGAATCCGTGAAGATAAAAAGGACAGTTCCTTAAGTGAGGATTATGGATATACAGAGCCCCTGCAGGTGGGAGAATATGCTTCGCAGTATTTTGTTGCGGAGACAGATTTTCTGAAAACACTGGAAATTGCGGTGAACTATAATCAGGAGGAAGAACGGAACGGACTTCTGGGTCTGGAGATATGGAAAGAGGATCAGAAGATATATGAAGGTGTAATTCCTTATGATGCCATGGAAGCGACGACATTTTTCCCTGCCGTCATCGAGACCCGGCTGAAAAGGGGCGCTGTATATGAATACCGGATCGTGAATCAAAGTATTTCCGAGAATCTGCCGCAGGTAGTATATACTACTACGGAAAAGGCGCATGTACCGGAAAATCAGCAACTGGTGGTACATGAAGCAACTGTGGACGGACAGGCATTGAACCGATACACCTGGAGAGAGAAGCTGGATGCGGTCAGCGTATTGGAAATCGACAGTTTTATTGCAATAGTGGCTGCAATGATATATGCTGTGTTGGAACAATGGAAAAGAAAGGAAAAAAAGAACAATGAAGTGGGTTAAATTCAGAATAAAGACGGTAACGGAAGCAGAAGATATTATTATCAGCACCCTGTACGATCTCGGACTGGAAGGGGCACAGATCGAAGACAAGGTGCCCCTGACCGCCATGGAGAAGGAGCAGATGTTTGTAGATATCCTGCCGGACGGACCGGAGGATGACGGCATTGCCTATTTAAGTTTTTTTGTAGAGGAAAAAGAGGACGGCAGTCTGGAAGTGGCCGGGGAGAAGACCACGACCGAAGCTGTACTTGCGGATGTAAAGCGGGAACTGGAAGACTTACGCCAGTTTATGGATATCGGCGAGGCTTCTGTTGTGGTAGATGAGACGGAGGACATTGACTGGATCAACAACTGGAAACAGTATTTCCACCAGTTCTATATCGATGATATCCTGGTGATCCCTTCCTGGGAAAATATCAAACCGGAAGATACTGACAAGATGGTGCTTCATATCGATCCCGGTACGGCATTTGGCACCGGTATGCATGAGACCACACAGCTGTGTATCCGTCAGCTGCGTAAGTTCATCACTCCTGATACAGAGCTTTTGGATGTCGGCACCGGCAGCGGTATTCTGGCAATTTTATCCCTCATGTTCGGGGCAAAACATGCCGTGGGAACCGATCTGGATATCTGTGCTGTGGAAGCTGTGGCCCAGAACTGCGAAGTGAATGGAATCGATCCGGCACAGTTTGACATGATGATCGGCAATATCATTACAGACAAAGAAGTGCAGGACAAGGTAGGCTATGAGTGTTATGATATCGTGGTGGCCAATATTCTGGCAGATGTACTGGTACCGTTGACTCCTGTCATCGTACATCAGCTGAAGAAGGGCGGTATCTACATCACCTCTGGCATCATTGATGACAAGGAGCAGACCGTGGTGGAGGCTGTGAAGGCCGCTGGATTGGAAGTACTGGAAGTGACCTACCAGGGAGAATGGGTCAGCGTTACCGCAAGAAAGAATTAAGCGCTTAAAATAGGAGTTTCTATGTATCAGTTTTTTGTAGAACCGGAACAGATCGACGTGGCAGCGAAGAGCGTTATCATCCGGGGAACCGATGTGAATCATATCAAAAATGTACTGCGGATGCGCCCCGGCGAAGAAGTGGCTGTCAGCAATGGAATCGACGGGAAGGAATATCGCTGTGGGATCCTTGCACTGGAAGAGGACTGTGTCCGTCTGGAGCTTCGTTTTATCAAGGAAGACGGAGTAGAGCTTCCGGCGAAGATCTATCTGTTCCAGGGACTGCCCAAGGCGGACAAGATGGAGCTCATCATCCAGAAGGCTGTGGAACTGGGAGCCTTTCAGATCATTCCGGTGGCTATGAAACGCTGCGTGGTGAAATTGGATGAGAAAAAAGCGGACAGCAAAATAAAGCGCTGGCAGGGAATTGCGGAAGCAGCCGCCAAGCAGAGCAAACGAGGCGTGATCCCGACGGTGGCACCGGTTATGAGTTATGTGCAGGCGGTGAAAACGGCTTCTGAAATGGATCTGAAACTGGTACCTTACGAGCTGGCGGAAGGAATGCCACAGACGAAACAGCTCATCGAAAGCGCAAGACCCGGACAGCAGATCGCTATTTTCATCGGCCCGGAGGGCGGATTTGATCCGGAGGAGATAAGACTTGCCACGGAGGCGGGAATTCAACCGATCACTTTGGGGAAACGGATCCTGCGGACGGAGACGGCCGGATTTACGACTATCGCATGGCTGATGTATCAGTTGGAAAATTAGACAGCGGACGGCACGGATCGCCTGCCTGCGGCATATTTTAATCATAAGAAGAATATAGTAATTATTCAGAGCAAAAGGAAAGCCCGGAAGAGTCGATTTGGCGAATAGGGCGCTGAATAGTTACTGAAGAGATAGATAGCAAGGAGAAGAAGAGAATGGAAGTCTATATGGACAATTCCGCTACCACAAGGACATTCCCGGAAGTGGCAGAGTTGATGACGAAGATCATGTGTGAAGATTACGGTAATCCCTCCAGCCTGCATATGAAGGGAGTGGAGGCAGAGAAATACCTCCGCTATGCCAAGGAGACTCTGGCAAGGATTCTGAAGGTGGAGGAGAGAGAGCTTTTATTTACTTCCGGGGGAACGGAATCCGATAATATGGCACTGATCGGCTGCGCCCTGGCGAATTGCCGCAGAGGCAATCATCTGATCACGACGCAGATCGAACATCCCGCTATCCTGCAGACCATGCGTTATCTGGAGACCCAGGGGTATCGTGTCACTTATCTGCCGGTGGATCCCTGCGGACGTATCCGGCTGGAAGACTTACGCAGAGCCATGACACCGGAGACCATTCTGGTATCTATCATGCACACGAATAACGAGATCGGAGCCCTGCAGCCCATTGAGGAAGCCGGAGCTCTGATCAAACAGATGAACCCGGATACGCTGTTCCATGTGGATGCGGTACAGGGATTCGGAAAATCCCGGATCTATCCCAAGAAGATGCACATTGATCTGCTGTCCGTCAGTGGACACAAGATCCACGGACCGAAGGGCGTCGGACTGCTGTATGTAGGGGAACGGGTGAAGATCCAGCCCATCGTATTCGGTGGCGGACAGCAGCAGAACCTCCGCTCCGGTACCGAGAATGTGCCCGGTATTGCGGGACTTGCAAAAGCAGCGGAAATGCTCTATAGTCATTTTGATGAGGATCATGCCAGACTCTGCGCCTGCAAGAGACGATTCATTGAAGGTGTGGAAAGACTGGATCAGGTGAAGGTCAACGGACTTTTGCCGGATGCACCGTACGGTGAGGGAACGGCGGCACACATTGTCAGCGTATCTTTTGCCGGCGTCAGAAGTGAAGTGCTCCTGCATGCACTGGAGGACAAGGGAATCTATGTTTCTGCAGGAAGCGCCTGCTCTGCACACAAGCCGCAGCCTTCTGCTACACTGAAAGCCATCGGCATCGATAAATCCCTGCTGGATTCCACCATACGTTTCAGTTTTTCCGTATTTACCACGGAAGAAGAGATTGACGTATGTCTCCAGGCATTGTACAATATAGTACCTATGTTACGCAGATACAGTCGCAGATAAGCGATTTGAGAAACACTCAGAAAGGAAACGAACGTGTTTACATCATTTTTGATAAAATATGCCGAGATCGGCATTAAGGGAAAGAACCGTTACCTGTTCGAAGATGCTCTGGTACGCCAGATTAAGTATGCACTGAAAAAGTGTGAGGGAGAATTCCTGGTGCACAAGACACAGGGCCGTATCTTCGTAGATGCAGAGTCAGAATTTGACTACGATGAAGTTGTGGCACACTTACAAAGAGTCTTTGGAATCTCCGGAATCTGCCCGGTAGTGCACGTACAGGATGAGGGCTTTGAGAAGCTGTGTGAGACCGTGATTGACTACATTGCAAAAGTATATCCCGATTGCAATCAGACGTTCAAGGTGGCAGCGAGACGTGCCCGGAAAAATTACCCCAAGGATTCCATGACCATCAACATGGATATGGGAGAAGCTATCCTGAAGGCTTATCCCAATATGAAGGTGGATGTACATCATCCCGATATTATGCTGAACATTGAGATCCGTGAAGAAATCTATATCTACTCCGTGATCCTGCCCGGTCCCGGAGGAATGCCCGTAGGTACCGGTGGCAAGGGAATGCTGCTTCTCTCCGGTGGTATTGATTCTCCCGTGGCAGGTTATATGATCGCCAAGAGAGGCGTCAAGATCGATGCGGTATATTTCCATGCACCGCCTTACACCAGTGAGCGTGCGAAGCAGAAAGTAGTGGATCTGGCGAAGATCGTTGCCCGTTACACCGGACCGATCTATCTGCATGTGATCAATTTTACCGATATTCAGTTATATATTTATGAGAAATGTCCTCATGAGGAACTGACCATTATCATGCGCCGCTATATGATGCGGATCGCAGAGCAGATCGCGAAGGAGACCGAGTGCCTGGGTCTGATCACCGGTGAGAGCATTGGCCAGGTGGCATCTCAGACCATGAATTCCCTGATCGCTACCAATGAAGTATGTGAGCTGCCGGTCTACCGTCCGCTGATCGGATTTGACAAGCAGGAGATCGTAGAAGTATCCGAGAAGATCGGGACTTATGAGACTTCCATTCTGCCCTATGAAGATTGTTGTACCATCTTCGTGGCAAAACATCCCGTGACGAAACCGAACGTGAAGGTGATCCGCAGACATGAACACAATCTGGATGAGAAGATCGACGAACTGGTGAAGACCGCACTGGAGACCAAAGAACTGATCATTGCGGAAGCATAAGTGTGAATGCAGAGTAACTATTCAGAACCGGGGAAACAGAGGTACTGAATAGTTACTTTTTTGAAATGGCATATAAAAAACACCTCAAGAGGATTGCGTCTCTCAAGGTGTTCTCTGTTTTACTATGTATTCGGAATTCCGAATCGGTAACTTATACCAGATAAGGCTTTAATACTTCCAGAACCTCATCAGCGCCATCCTCTGCATGGATGTTCAGGTCGATAGGCTTGGAAAGATCCAGGCTGAAGATACCCATGATGGACTTTGCATCAATTACGTATCTGCCGGATACAAGATCGAAATCATAATCGAACTTAGTAATATCGTTTACGAAAGATTTTACCTTATCAATAGAATTTAAAGAAATCTGAACTGTCTTCATGTTGACTACCTCCTTAATGTGTGTCATACCTTCTGACTTTATATTAATGGGGGAACGCTCAAAAGTCAAGACGAAAACAATACAAAAAAAGTGAGGAATCCTATGAAAAGTGTAGCATTACACAACCTTGGATGTAAGGTTAATTCCTATGAAATAGAAGTAATGCAACAAATGTTACAAGAAAAAGGTTATACTATTGTACCATTTGATGAAATCGCGGATATTTACATTGTAAATACCTGCACAGTTACCAATATTGCAGACCGGAAAAGCCGACAGATGCTTCATCGGGCCAAGCAGAAAAACCCCAATGCGCTGGTGGTGGCTGTGGGATGCTATGTGCAGACCGGAAGGGAAGATGTGGAGCAGGATTCCTGCATTGATCTGGCGATCGGCAACAACCGCAAGAAGGATCTGGCATCTATTTTGGAAGAATATTTACGGGATCTGGAACAGGAAGATGCGGTGGCGGAGAATGCAGAAAATGCCGGGCATGGTGTGGACAAGACTCTGCATGACACTACTGTCATAGATATTAACCATACCGCGGAATATGAAGAAATGACTCTGAAACAGACGGCAGAGCACACCCGAGCCTATATTAAAATTCAGGACGGATGCAATCAGTTCTGCTCTTACTGCGTTATCCCCTATGCCAGAGGCAGGGTCCGCAGCCGCAGGGCGGAGGATATCATCCGGGAGATCACCGGCATGGCACAGAACGGATACCGGGAGATTGTACTGACAGGTATCCATATCAGTTCTTATGGCATTGATTTCGACGAGGAGGCCTGGAAGCGGGGAGAAAGCGTTTCTGTATTAAAAGAAGACGAGGAGAGAAGAGATTATTCCGGCAGCAGTAAGCTGATCGATCTGCTGGAACGGATCCATACTATTGAAGGGATTGAGCGGATCCGTATCGGTTCCCTGGAACCCCGCATTATTACGGAGGAGACGGCAGTCAGAATGGCGGCACTGCCGAAGCTGTGTCCCCATTTCCATCTGTCCTTGCAGAGCGGCTGTGATGCCACGCTACGCCGTATGAACCGTAAATATACTTCCGAAGAATATGCGGAGAGCGTTGCGCTGCTCCGCAAGGTGTTTGATCATCCGGCCATTACTACGGACGTCATCGTCGGATTCCCCGGGGAGACTGAGGAAGAGTTTGCGCAGACAAAGGAATTTTTAGACCGGATTCAATTCTTCGAGATGCATATTTTCAAGTATTCCAAACGGGCAGGCACCAGAGCGGCCGTGATGTCTCATCAGGTGCCGGATCCCGTGAAGACCACCAGAAGTGCGGAACTTCTGGCTATGGAGAAGGAACAGTCGAAGCAGTTCCGGACCCACTATGTGGGACGGGAGGCGGAGGTGCTTCTGGAGGAGACCAAGGAGATCGGCGGAATGGAATATCTGCTGGGACACACGAGAGATTATGTCAAACTGGCTGTCTCTGTGAAGGAAAATAAAAAAAATGTTGCAAATACCGTGATATGCGGCAGGGTACAGGGGTTTTTGACGGATGAAATCCTATTACTATCACCCCTTGAATTTTCAAAGTAAATGCGGTAATATAAGGCATAACGGAAAGATTTGCCCTATGGCAGAAAAAGAGGATCGTATGCAGGACTTAGGAAATACACAATACTTCAAGGTAGAGACAGAACCTGAGACCGGTGTGAAGCTGGTGCTTTCTACCGTATATGAGGCACTGACGGAAAAGGGATACAACCCGGTGAACCAGATCGTAGGTTACATCATGAGCGGGGACCCTACTTATATTACCAGTCACAAAAATGCCCGCAGCCTCATCATGAAGGTAGAGCGTGACGAACTGGTGGAAGAACTGCTCACGGAGTATATCAGGACAAAACACTGGAAATAATTACAGTTATCAGGAGGACCCACATGCGTATTATGGGGTTGGATTTCGGCTCACGTACCGTGGGCGTGGCGATTAGTGACAGTCTGCTGTTGACAGCGCAGGGTGTGGAGATCATTCGCCGCAAAGAAGAGAATAAATTACGACAGACGCTGGCCCGGATCGAAGAACTGATCGTGGAGAATGAAGTGGAAGAGATCGTACTGGGACTTCCCAAGAACATGAACGATACCGAGGGTGTCCGCGTGGAACTGACCAAGGAGTTCAAGGAGAAGCTGGAGCGCAGGACCGGTCTCCCGGTATATTTCTGGGATGAGAGACTGACGACTGTGGCAGCGGACAAAGCCATGATGGAAGCGGGAATCCGCCGTGAGAACCGTAAGGATTACGTGGATATGATCGCAGCTACTCTGATCCTGCAGGGCTATCTGGATCGCAGGAACAATGAGAAGAAAAAGGAAACAGAATGAGTAAATTGGAAAAGATTACATTTCGCCCCGAAGGCGAAGAACCTGTAGAATTTTATGTACTGGAACAGACCAGGATCGGTGGACACAATTACATCCTGGTAACCGATGTGGAAGAGGGAGACGGAGATGCCCTGATCCTGAAGGATATGTCTCAGGATGGTGAAGAAGAGAGCATTTATGATGTAGTCTCCGATGATGAAGAACTGGAAGCGGTATCCGGAGTATTTGCGGATATGTTAGAGGACGTTGATTTAATTTAGATCATATCCTATGGATTGTTCCGTGCTATGCACTCACACAATCCGTTCCAATATTCGCATATCGTGAAGCATTCGCACCGCTTTTATGCTCATATTGGGGCAGGTCATTAAGCCATAAAATCACTCCTGTGCAAGCACGTCCTGTTTTCAGGCTTATGACCTTGATATATGATAAATACAGGCGGTCCTGCGAGAAGGACGGTCTTATATTTATATATGATTTGTATGATTGGCAGAGAGGGATATTGGAGGCTTTGCCGGTTTCAGCATATAATGGTTTTGTGCTAAAAGTGACAGGGAATACACGAAGGGCATGAGAGATGCCGTTATTTTGATGGAATCGTAAGATCTGGGATGTCTGATCTCCACGGGAGTCTTTGAGAAGAGAGCCGGAAGGAGCAGGCGTGAAATCACAGATCTTTGTTTGCAGAGCATAACAATCCGTTCTAACGCCGGGATACATACACTAAGAACAGTTGTATAGACGTATAGAATTTGGAGGTAATTTCGTTGAAAAAGAAAAAAGAGAATAGTAACGTTTCAGGTCTGAAGATCATTCCTTTGGGAGGCCTGGAGCAGATCGGTATGAACATTACTGCCTTCCAGTATGAGGACAGTATTATTGTGGTGGACTGTGGTCTGTCTTTCCCTGCAGATGATATGCTGGGAATCGATCTGGTCATCCCGGATGTGACTTATCTGAAGGACAATATCGACAAGGTAAAGGGTTTTGTTATCACCCACGGACATGAGGATCATATCGGAGCACTGCCTTATGTGCTGCGGGATATTAATGTTCCCATCTACGCTACCCGCCTGACCATGGGTATTATCGAGAACAAGCTGACCGAGCACAATCTCATGAAGAAGACCAAGCGTAAAGTAGTGAAGTTCGGTCAGTCCATCAATCTGGGCGATTTCCGTGTGGAATTCATCAAGACGAATCACAGTATCGTAGATGCCGCAGCACTGGCCATTTATTCCCCTGCCGGTATTGTGGTGCACACCGGAGACTTTAAGGTAGACTACACACCGGTATATGGAGATGCTATTGATTTACAGCGTTTTGCAGAAATCGGCAAAAAGGGTGTACTGGCACTGATGTGCGACTCCACCAATGCAGAGCGTCCCGGCTTTACCCCTTCTGAGAAAACAGTGGGTAAGACCTTTGATACTTTATTTGAAGAACATAAGAACACCAGAATTTTCGTGGCAACTTTCGCATCCAATGTGGATCGTGTACAGCAGATCATCAATACGGCATACAAATTTGGCCGTAAAGTGGCTGTGGAAGGCCGCAGTATGGTAAATATCCTGGATACCGCCATCAAGCTGGAGTGCATCAATATTCCCGAGAATACACTGGTGGATCTGGATCAGATGAAGAATTATCCCGATGAGCAGCAGGTGATTATCACCACCGGAAGCCAGGGCGAAAGTATGGCAGCCCTGTCCCGTATGGCCAACAATATGCACCGTAAGATCACGATCGGTGCGGGAGATACCGTAATCTTCTCCTCCAACCCCATCCCGGGCAATGAAAAGTCCGTCACCAAGATCATCAACGAGCTGCTCCGCAAAGGCGCAGATGTTATTTTCCAGGATGCTCATGTATCCGGACATGCCTGCCAGGAAGAGATCAAGCTGATCTATACCCTGATCCATCCGAAGTACGCAGTACCCGTGCATGGTGAATACAAGCATCTGAAGGCACAGGCCAAGATTGCAGAGAGTCTGGGCATCAGTAAGGACAATATCTTCATCCTGTCCTCCGGAGATGTATTGGAAGTCAGCGAGGAACAGGCCAAGGTCAATGGCAGAGTACCTGTAGGAGCTATTCTGGTGGACGGTCTGGGTGTCGGTGATGTCGGAAATGTAGTATTGAGAGATAGACAGCATCTGGCAGAAGATGGTATTATGATCGTGGTCATGAGTCTGGACAAGGCCAGTGGAGAACTGGTAGCAGGTCCCGACATTGTATCCAGAGGTTTTGTATATGTGAAGGAATCCGATGAACTTATCGAGGAAGCCAGACGCACCGTGGATGATGCGCTGCAGGCATGTCTGGATAAGGGAATTACGGACTGGGGTAAACTGAAGACCACCACCAAGGATGTCCTCGGCGATTATGTATGGAAGAAGACCAAGAGACGTCCCATGATCCTTCCGATCATTATGGAAGTGTAATAGCAGCGATTGCTGGAAAGGTCGTAAGCAGATGAAGATTACATCGGACGAAAATGTAAATCAGGCTGTAGAGCAGATGGTACAGGCGATTCGTAATACCGACGCTTATCTGGAATATCAGAAGCAGCTGGCCCGAGTGAAGGAGCAACCGGAACTTAAGAGACAGATCGATGAATTCCGGACCAGAAATTTTGAATTGCAGACCAGCAAGGACACCAACTTTGATAAGCTGGATCAGTTTACCAGAGAAAACGAAGCTTTCCGGGAGAATCCACTGGTGTCGGATTTTCTGGCGGCGGAGCTGGCATTTTGCCGTATGATGCAGGGGATCGGACTTTACGTTACCGATCAGATGCACTTTGAGTGAGCAAAAGGAAAGTCTCGAAGAGACGATTTTGCGAATGTATGGATCGAAATGCGGATTACTTGGATAAGAAAGGACAGAACACATGAAGGCAGCAAATTTGGCAGGTGCCGTATTGGGCGCTATCTTAAAAGTGGCATTTGCAGTGATCGTGGTATATCTGGTGTACACCGGAGCGTCTACATGCTACGACTATGGTTATCGTATTTTCACAGAACCGGCGGTCTCTGCCGGAGAGGGACGTAAGATCACAGTAACCCTGACCTCGGACATGTCCGCAACGGAGATTGGCACAATTATGCAGGAAAAGGGCCTGACACGTGACAGCAGACTGTTCGCATTACAGTATCTGTTATCTGAGAATAAGAAGGACTGGCAGCCCGGAACTTATGAGCTGAGTACTGCCATGACCGCAGAGGAAATGATGGAAGTCATGGCCGGACAGACGGAAAGCGCAACGGAAGAGACAGTGGAGACTATAGACAACGGCAGTGCGATTACCGGTGAGACACAGGATACCACTGCAGTTGCACAGTAAAGTGTGAAATGAGGGACAGTATGATCATAGACGAGAGAATGTCCGCGTTTATCGATTCCCTGGACAGCGGGAATCCGGCGTGGCTGAATGAGATTGAAAAATTCGCTCTGGAGACACAGGTTCCCATCATACGCAGATCCATGCAAAGTCTGCTGAAATTTTTGCTGAAATTTACAAAGCCGAAGAGCATCCTGGAAGTCGGGACTGCTATCGGCTTTTCTGCGTTACTGATGAGTGAATATGCACCGGAGGATTGTCATATCACGACGATCGAAAAATATGAGAAAAGAATTCCTATTGCAAAAGAGAACTTCCGTAAGGCAGGCAGGGAAGACCGGATCACTCTGCTGGAGGGTGATGCTACGGAGATCCTGCGGGAACTGGAAGGCACCTATGATGTGATCTTTATGGATGCGGCGAAGGGACAGTACATTCATTTCCTGCCGGATATCTTACGCCTGTTGCCCCCCGGCGGACTGTTGATCTCCGACAACGTATTACAGGACGGTGATATCATAGAATCCCGTTTTGCCGTAACCAGAAGGAACCGGACCATTCATGCAAGGATGCGGGAATATCTGTATGAATTGAAACATCATCCGGAACTGGAGACGGTGATCCTGCCGGTAGGTGATGGAGTGACACTGAGTACGAAGAAAGAGGAAAGCACAGTTACTCAAAATAAATAACATAATAATACGGGTATTCCCAGGTCTGGTAAGCCAGACCGGACTCTGACAGATTCTGCAGGAATTCATTGTTCTTTTTGTATACCACATAGACGGAAGAAGGACTGATCTCCGTGGAATAGTCGGTGAGAAAATGATAAGTGTGTATACCGTCGGTAAAGGTTTCATCATCCTGAGTATCATAAGGAGATGCGGGATAATAAAAGAAGAAAAACTCCTTCATGTTGACCAGATCCACATAGAGATCCGCATAATCCAGGTTGAGATTCACATCATCCACACACTCCCGGAAGGAGATGGAATACAGATAATTCGGGCAGACGTCGGTCATGGTATAGACCCGAAAATAAAAACTACAGAAAGAGATGCTCCATAAGAGATAACCGACGGACAAAAGGAGCATAAAGGCTGTGTGATAAGAGGACAGGAAACGGCAGCAAAGGAAAAGTCCTTTTATCAGGAAGAAGAGATAACAGATAAAGAAACTGTTAGCCCGGTAGACATAGCCGGATCCGGACAGACCAATGGTGATGAGACCGCTGAGAAAGAACAGCAGATAGATACTGTCGGCCTGAAAAGTCCGCTTGTACAGAGAGACAAGAAAACTGTAAACTGCACCGATAAATCCCAGAACAATAAAGGGAATGGATAAGGGATAAAGCGTGTAAAATTTAGGTACGGCATCTAAACGGTAGGAACCACATGTCAAGGTAATCTTTATGATATCTTTTATATTTTCCCAGAAAGAAGTGACTCCCACATCTGACATGCGCTCGGAGGCGATGGGAGATATGGTAAGCCCCAGAAAATGAATGGTTTCCCAGTGGAATAACAGGGAGCATACAAATAATATTACGGGCAGAGCTGTGAGAGATCAGAACCAGAAAAATAGGTATGATCAGATAACTCAATGCATAAGAGTACAAGCTGATACCGAAGCAGACTCCGGACAGAAGTAAAGTATGCAGTTTTCCTGTTTTCAGATACAAAAGCAGTACAAGAACAGAACAGGAAATGCAGCACAACATCAGATTGCAGTCCAGGGCATAACGTCCGGACATCACAAAATACGGGCAGAAACACAGAAAAAGAGCAGCAGCGAGGGTGATTTTTTTATTATCAAAGATAAGGGACATGCTCCTGGTGCCGGTGATCCACAGAAGAATACTGGCAAAGGCGGCAGGAAATCTTACCAGAAAAACGGACAGATTCCCCTTCCCGAAAAACTTGATCAGCAATACGACAAGGTAAGTATAAAGAGGGCTTTGGCCACCGTAAAAATTCTGCGGATAGAAAGGCAGCACATTGAGATAACGATCGGTACCGTAATTGGCCAGACACCAGGAGTTATATCCAAGAGCGGCTTCGTCTATATGTAAAACATCCGGTAAAACGGTCAGTTTATAGAATCTTAAAAATACTGTGACACAAAACAGAAAAAGTAATGTGATCTGATACCAGTTTTGTTTGCATAAATTCTTCATCTCGTGTATCCTTATATATTATGATGTCGGGGTCAAAAGCCCCCGACTTTGATGCCTACGGATTGTTCCGTGCTACGCACTCCCACAATCCTACCCAATATTCGCATATCGTGGGATTATCATCCCACTTTTCCCGCTGATCTCCCTGTTGTATAATGCGGGATTTCACGGATACCTGCTGCTGGGATATGTGGTGTATCTGCTGGGATCGAAAAAGGGAAAGCGGATTTTGCTGATAGTACCCACACTGCTGGTGTTTGCGGTATGCATTCTTTCCCCGGTCAACGGAGAACTGCGCTATATGCTGCCGGTGATGATAATGCTTCCGCTAAATCTGACATGGTGTGCTTATCAGGAAAGAGAATCTGTTGCAGAAAAAGAGGAGAAATAAAATGACATATAAAAAACCGGAACTTTTAATCCCGGCCAGCAGCCTGGAAGTATTAAAAACGGCTGTTATTTTTGGCGCGGATGCTGTTTATATCGGCGGAGAAGCTTTTGGACTGCGGGCCAAGGCAAAAAATTTCAGCAGTGAAGAAATGGCGGAAGGAGTTGCATTCGCCCATGCACATGGAGTGAAGGTTTATGTGACGGCCAATATTCTGGCGCACAATTATGATCTCGAGGGAGCCAGAAAATATTTTGCCGAGCTGCGGGATATGAAGCTGGAGCAGCCGGATGCGCTGATCATTTCCGATCCGGGAATGTTCATGATCGCCAAAGAAGTCTGGCCCCAGGTGGAGGTGCATATTTCCACGCAGGCCAACAATACCAACTATGAGACATATCTGTTCTGGTGGAAGCTGGGAGCCAAAAGAGTGGTGTCTGCCAGAGAACTGTCCCTGGTAGAGATCAAGGGAATCCGGGAGAAGATTCCTGCGGAAATGGAGATTGAGAGTTTTGTCCACGGGGCAATGTGTATCTCTTATTCCGGCAGATGTCTGCTGAGCAATTTCTTTACAGGAAGAGATGCCAACAGAGGTGCCTGCACACATCCCTGCCGCTGGAAATATGCGGTGGTGGAGGAGACCCGTCCCGGAGAATATCTGCCGGTCTACGAGAATGAGCGGGGGACATATATTTTCAACTCCAAGGATCTGTGCATGATCGAACATATTCCGGAGCTGGTGGAGGCAGGAATCGACAGTCTCAAGATCGAGGGGCGTATGAAGACCGCATTGTATGTGGCAACGGTAGCCAGAACCTACCGGAAGGCCATTGATGATTATTTTGCCGATCCGGAGCTGTACGAGAAAAATATGGACTGGTACAAGGCGGAGATCTCCAAGTGCACCTATCGTCAGTTTACGACGGGGTTCTATTTCGGCAAGCCGGATGAAAATACGCAGATCTATGATAATAACACTTACGTGAACGAATATATTTATCTGGGAATTGTGGAGGCAGTAAAGGATTCTCTGTGCCGGATCGAGCAGCGGAACAAATTCTGCGTGGGCGATTCCATAGAAATCATGAAGCCTGACGGCACCAATGTACCGGTCACGGTGGAAGCTATGTACACCGAGGAGGGAGAAAGTGTGGACAGTGCACCCCATCCCAAGCAGGTGCTGTGGATAAAGTTATCCACGCCGCCGCAGGAATTTGATTTGCTGCGTCAGAAAAATGCTGATTGAGAAAGAGTGACCGGAGGTAACGCCTTATGAAAAGGGAAGGCAGAATTCATAAAGGAGTGTCCATAGGTGCCTATAGTATTCTCATCGTTTTTATGCTGTTGCTGTTGTGGACAGTACTCAGGTATCCGGGGAATCATCTGATCCCATGGCAGATGGCTCTGGGGGTGGCGGCTGCTACAGTGTTGCTGCTGGCGGCCGGTGCGGCATGGAACAAAATATATACGGTGACAGGCCGGAAAAATTCGCTGTATGCCGTAGCGCTGGTATTGTTTGGGGTGCTGCTTTATGTGGTTTCATTGAGCCGGCAGGGGAATGAGAATACTCTGCTGGATTACACCTATGTCTATCGGGATGCCCTGAATCTGGCGAACGGGAGAGAACTGGAAGACACCAATTATTTTTTGACCTATTCGAATAATCTGAAGCCGATGCTTTTGCTTTCCGTTCTGTTTCGGATGGCATTGCTGATGGATGTGTCCCCGTTTTATTTTGTTTTGTTGAGGAATGTAATTCTGGTGATGCTGGTGGCATGTGCCTGTGGTTATCTTGCGGAACGGAATGGGGATACTTGCTGGAGATTTCCGATCCTGCTTGCCTTTGTATTTCTGCTTCCGATGTGGGAGATGACTGCCGTGTTTTATACGGATTCCATGAGTTTCGGTATGGGAATCCTGGGACTGGCTTTCCTGAAATTGGCGGCAACATCCAGGGGGAAGCGCCGGCAGATCCTGTGGGCGCTGCTTGCGGCCGGTGTGGCGGTACTGGCAGGCACATGGAAGATCACAGTGATCATACCGCTGATCGCATGCGCTGTGATCCTCTTGTGGCAGAGAGTGTCGGTGGACCGTCGAGTGACATTGCTGTTTGGAGGTTTTGTCGTGATTCTGGGAGTGGCTCTGCAGCTCTGGGCCAATTCCTACGAGATCACAAAGGAAGCATCTGAAACAGCCAATCCTGTGATCAGCTGGGTGGCACTGGGAATGAAGGAAGACGGTTCCTGGACCAACAACACAGAGTTTGTGGATCATATGTATGAATTTTCCACCAGACAGGAAAAACAGCAATACAGTATGGAATATATTCGCGAAAACAGATCGGAATTCTGGAATCCCGTACATTTGCGCAAAAAGGCAAGCTATAATTTTGCCAACGGAAATCTGGGGGCCAGTGCATTTTTAAACGTGGAGTACAGCGATGGAACCCTGCTCTGGGAAATGTTTTCGCCCTGGGGAAAATACTACTGGCGCACCTGTCAGTATTGTTTCTGCTATCTGGTGTCCATGTATGTGCTGTTACTGATCGGAATGATCCTCAGCCTTCGCAATATTATCAGAGATCAGGAACCACCTGTAATGCTGATGATCTGTCAGTTGGGATTTATCGGTATCGTTGTTTTTTTAATGTTCTGGGAAGCCAGTGGAAGACAGATGTACAATCAGATGCCCGGAATCCTGCTGGGAAGTGTTCTGAGTATAGAGTATTTTTGGAAAAACTTATCACTAAAACCTCGAAAATAATAATTGACCATTATAACGCACATGTTGTACACTGTATTCGATATTATTTTATTGTATACCGAAGGGAAGTAGGGACATGCGCGAAGAATTGAATGTAGAGGAGCTTTTTGCCAGCAAGGTGTTTACCCTGGGCAAGATGAAAGAGAGGCTCCCAAAGAGTACTTACAAAGAAGTGAAGAAGATCATGGATCAGGGAGGAGAACTTTCCCTGGCAACTGCGGATGTAGTGGCAAGTGCCATGAAGGATTGGGCCATCGAGAACGGTGCCACTCATTATACCCACTGGTTCCAGCCGTTGACCGGCATTACCGCAGAGAAACATGATGCTTTTGTGACACATCCTGATGAGGATGGCCGGATGATCATGGAATTTTCCGGCAAAGAACTGATCAAGGGAGAGCCCGATGCATCTTCTTTCCCTTCCGGAGGCTTACGTGCTACCTTTGAGGCAAGAGGTTACACTACATGGGACATCACTTCCCCCGCATTTATCAAAGAGACCGCTACCGGTCCGACCCTTTGTATCCCTACAGCATTCTGTTCTTATAAAGGCGAAGCACTGGATAAGAAGACACCGTTACTTCGTTCCATGGAGGCTCTGAGCAAGCAGGCGATCCGTATCGTCCGCCTGTTCGGCAATACAGAAGCTACCAAAGTACTGCCTTCCGTTGGCGCGGAGCAGGAATATTTCCTGGTAGATTCTGCCAAGGCTTTGCAGCGTGAAGATATTATTTTCGCCGGACGAACCCTGTTCGGTGCTCCCGCCCCCAAGGGACAGGAGATGGATGACCACTATTTCGGTGTTATCCGTGAGCGTATCGGTGGTTTCATGCATGATGTCAATATCGAGCTGTGGAAGCTGGGTGTAACATCCAAGACCCAGCATAATGAGGCGGCTCCCGCACAGCATGAAGTGGCGCCCATCTACGAGTCTGCCAATGTGGCAGTGGATCACAACCAGCTGGTAATGGAGACTCTGAAGCGTGTGGCAGGCAAGCACGGTCTGCGCTGCATGCTGCATGAGAAGCCTTTTGCCGGAGTAAACGGTTCCGGTAAGCATAACAACTGGTCCATCACTACGGACAATGGTGTAAACCTTCTGGAGCCCGGCCAGACCCCCAATGAAAATATTCAGTTCCTGCTGGTACTGGCATGTATCATGAAAGCTGTAGATACCCATGCGGATCTGCTGCGTCAGAGTGCGTCCAATGTAGGTAACGATCACAGACTGGGCGGTTACGAGGCACCCCCTGCCATTATTTCGATCTTCCTGGGCGAACAGCTGGAGGATGTGGTGGCACAGCTGGTGGAGACCGGTAAAGCAGACAATCTGAAAGAAGGCGGTGTACTTCGCACCGGTGTATCCACATTGCCGGATTTTGTAAAGGATGCTACCGACAGAAACCGTACTTCACCGTTTGCCTTTACAGGAAATAAATTCGAATTCCGTATGGTGGGAAGCGAGGATTCCATCGGAAGCCCCAACACCACCCTGAATGCCATTGTGGCAGAGGCGTTCTGCGAAGCTGCAGACCGGCTGGAAGGTGCGGAAGATTTCGATATGGCAGTCCATGATCTGATCAAGGAATATATGACGGAGCACCAGCGTATTATTTTCAATGGCAACGGTTATGCCAGGGAATGGGAAGAGGAAGCAGCCAGAAGAGGACTGCCCAATATTCCTTCCATGGTAGCAGCAGTAGATACTCTGACTACTCCCAAGGCTATCCATCTGTTTGAAAAGTTCGGTATTTTCACCGAGGCAGAGCTGCGTTCCCGCGCGGAGGTACTGTACGAGACCTATGCAAAGACCATCAATATCGAGGCACTGACTATGGTGGATATGGCAAACAAGCAGATCATTCCTGCAGTAATGAAATACAGCAAGTCGCTGGCAGATGCTGTTATTGCTATTACGGAAGCTGGCGGAGACACCTACGTGCCTACCCGTATGTTGCAGCAGATCACACAGAAGCTGACAGAGATGGAAAAGGCATCCGAGGCACTTCTCGAGGTGGAGAAAAAGGCTTCCGCCATGGAGAGAGGCAAGGAGCAGGCATTCTGTTATCATGATGAAGTCATGGTGGCAATGAACGCACTGAGAAAACCTGCGGATGAACTGGAAAAGCTGGTAGACAAGAAGTACTGGCCGTTCCCGACCTATGCGGATCTGTTGTTTGAGGTATAGA
Source organism: Clostridium sp. AF34-10BH (assembly GCF_003478095.1). NCBI lineage: Bacteria > Bacillati > Bacillota > Clostridia > Eubacteriales > Clostridiaceae > Clostridium > Clostridium sp. AF34-10BH. The sequence continues at coordinate 51,747 of NZ_QUEC01000011.1, read as the reverse complement.
GCACTTCAGAGATCGCTTCGGATGCAAAAGTAAAGCCTCGTAGAGGCGATTTTGCGAATGGAGTTCTGAATAGTTACAATTTTTTCAAAAAAGGTATTGCATTCAAAAAAAATCTGTTGTATAGTAATGAGCCATAGAGGAGCGATCCTCACAAGTTAATATTTTTCAATGCGAAACGAAGGCGTTTACACTAGGAAGTGTAGCGCCTTTTTTTGTGACTATTCAGAGCCGTAAATATTGAACATATTTGTCGAATGCTTGCATTCGTAAAAATATGTGTCAATATTTATTCGGCGAAGTAACCTCAAATGAGCAAACAACAAGTAAACTTGTTGTTCAGGAAAGTCTCGTAGAGACGATTTTGCGAATGGAGGTTCTGAATAGTCAGCACGGAATAGTCGCAGGAAGCATGGAAAATAGCAAGAATAAGGAGGAAACGAAGATGAGTGAAGTATTAAACGTGGAAGAAATCTTTGGCAGTAAGGTATTCACTCTGGGTAAGATGAGGGAAAGATTACCCAAGAGCGTATACAAAGAAGTGAAGAAGATCATTGATCACGGCGGAGAGCTGTCTCTGGCTACCGCTGATGTTGTAGCAAAGGCAATGAAGGATTGGGCCATCGAGAACGGTGCCACCCATTATACCCACTGGTTCCAGCCTCTGACCGGTATCACCGCAGAGAAGCACGATGCATTCGTAACCCATCCAGATGAGTACGGCAAGATGATCATGGAGTTCTCCGGTAAGGAGCTGATCAAGGGCGAGCCCGATGCATCTTCCTTCCCCTCCGGAGGCTTACGAGCTACCTTCGAGGCAAGAGGCTATACTGCATGGGATATCACCTCTCCCGCATTCCTGAAAGAGGATGCAACCGGCGTGATCCTCTGCATTCCCACTGCATTCTGTTCTTACAAGGGTGAGGCACTGGATAAGAAGACACCGCTTCTTCGTTCCATGGAAGCAGTCAGCACACAGGCACTGCGTATCGTAAGACTGTTCGGCAATACCGAAGCTACCAAGGTCGTAGCTAGCGTGGGACCGGAGCAGGAATATTTCCTGGTAGACAGAGACAAATACTTAAAGCGTGAAGACCTGATCTTCGCAGGACGTACCCTGTTCGGTGCACCCGCACCCAAGGGACAGGAGCTGGAGGATCATTACTTCGGTACTATCCGCGAGAGAATCGGTTCCTTCATGAAGGATCTGAACATTGAACTGTGGAAGCTGGGCGTAACCGCCAAGACACAGCATAACGAAGTGGCTCCCGCACAGCACGAGCTGGCTCCTATTTATGAGACCGCCAACATTGCGGTAGATCATAACCAGCTGGTTATGGAGACCATGAAGAAAGTAGCAGGACGTCACGGTATGACCTGCCTGCTGCACGAGAAGCCTTTCGCCGGAGTGAACGGTTCCGGTAAGCATAACAACTGGTCCCTGGGAACCGATAACGGTGTCAACCTGTTGGATCCCGGCGATACTCCTAACGAGAACATCCAGTTCCTGTTAGTACTGGCATGTATCCTGAAAGCCGTAGATACCCATGCAGATCTGCTTCGTCAGAGTGCATCCGATGTCGGCAACGATCACAGACTGGGAGCTAACGAGGCACCCCCTGCCATCATTTCCGTATTCCTGGGCGAGCAGCTGGAGGATGTGGTAAAGCAGCTGGTTGAGACCGGTGATGCTACTCATTCCATCCAGGGCGGTAAACTGTTGACCGGCGTATCCACTCTGCCGGATCTGGATAAGGATGCCACCGACCGTAACAGAACTTCACCGTTTGCTTTCACCGGCAACAAGTTTGAGTTCCGTATGGTAGGTAGTGCAGACTCCATCGCCAGCCCCAACACCACTCTGAACGCTATCGTTGCAGAAGCTTTCTGCGAGGCAGCAGACATTCTGGAGAAAGCAGACGATTTCGATATTGCCGTACACGATCTGATCAAGAAGTACCTGACCGAGCATCAGAGAATCATCTTCAACGGCAACGGCTATTCTGAGGAGTGGGTAGAAGAGGCAGCCAGAAGAGGACTTCCCAACATCAAGTCCATGGTAGAGGCTTCCGAGACCCTGACCACCGAGAAGTCTATCAAACTGTTCGAGAAGTTCGGTATCTTCACCAAAGCTGAGCTGGAATCCCGCGAGGAGGTTCTGTATGAGACCTACTCCAAGACCATCAACATCGAAGCTCTGACCATGGTAGATATGGCGAAGAAGCAGTACATTCCCGCAGTTATGGGGTATACCAGGACTCTGGCGGATACCGTACTGGCTGTTAAGAGTGCAGGTGCGGATGCAACCGTACAGACCACTGTACTGAAGAGCATTTCCGAGAAGCTGGCTGAGGCACAGGCTGCAGAGACTGCTCTGGAGGATAAGCTGGCTGAGGCAGCAGGCATCGAAGATCCCAAGAAGCTTGCTTTCTTCTATAAAGATGTGGTACATACCGCAATGGATGACCTGAGAACTCCCGTAGATGAACTGGAGATGATGGTTGACAAGAAGGTATGGCCAGTACCTGCCTATGGTGATCTGATCTTTGAAGTATAAACAGCATTGTAAAATACCATCATACGTTTCTCTCATTGTGTTGAATAAAAACGGGGCTTGCCGCAGGACGGTGGGCCTCGTTTTGCAGTTATGTATGTTTCTTGTCATTGCTATGGGGAAAATCCTGTGTTATGATAACTGCATGATGAAAAATATACTGAAAAATAAGAAATTCTGGAAAATTATCTGTATTCTTGCAATCATTGCATATACAGCAAAAAATTTATTTATTGGTGCTGATACGGACGAAGGCTATGGTATTATGGTGGGCTATCGTCTTGCCATGGGAGACCGGCTGCTGCTTGAAATGTGGGAGCCACACCAGACTTCCGCCATTTTTACGGCAGTTTTTATCAGGCTGTTTGTGATGCTGACCGGTGGAGTGAATTATCTGAATCTATTTTTACGGCTCGTATTTTTCCCAATCCAGGCGTGCGTCAGCGTCTTTCTATATAAGACGATCCGCAGGACGGTGCCGCAGATGGATGAGAATGTGGCAGCACTGATGGGGCTTCTCTACTATGTGACAACACCCAAGTCCATTTTTATTCCGGAGTATTCTAATCTTCATAACTGGTTCTTTGCACTTATGGTGCTGTGCCTTCTGAGATACTTCGGAGCGAAGGACTCCGAGGGCAGACAGACAGCAGGAGAGCTGCGGTGGCTGGTGCTGGCAGGTATATTCATGACCTGTGATGTGCTGGCTTATCCCAGTATGGTACTGGTATTTTTGTGCTGCCTGGTATTTCTGCTGGTGCGCAGATCAGAGAAAAAATGGAAAGAACTCTGTGCTTATGTACTGCCCTGTGTGGCAAGTGCGGCAGTAATGTTTACATATCTTCTGAGTTATATGACACCGCAGAAAATGTTGGAGATGGCAGGCGAGATCCTGGGAGAGGGGTCCCATCAGACTACTGTGGGAGAAAAATTGTTGGGATGGGGGTCAAGCCTGGGAGAGATGGCCATGATCCTTCTGTGTGCCCTGCTGGTGTCTCTGGGAATCCGATGGTTTATAGAGAAAGTGTGGAAGAAAAAACTTCCCGGACTGCTACAGCTTCCGGGCATGCTGTTTTTCGTAATTGTATTTCTGATCCAGATCTGGTTCTGGCTGTTCAGTTCCTTTAATGCAATTTACCCGCAGCTTTTGCTGATGGCAGTATCCCTGACGGGATGTTATACCTATCTGCGCAGAGACAAAACGGAAAGGCTGTTCTATGAACTGATCCTACTGGCATTTGTCAATTATTTTTCGGTACTTCTGTTGTCTAACTGGGGACCGATGCTGCTGGTCACCTATCTCATTATGGGAGCAGTGGCCGGACTGGTATGTCTGGGAGACTACTGGCAGAAGGAAAACACCGCAGGAAAGAAGGCAATTCAGATCCTGTGCCTGATCCTTGTGCTTGGGAATGCATTTTCCTATACATGGCTGATTCTGGGATCCCAGGAATATCATGCCTATGTGATTCAAAATGTGCGTGGCATCAACAGAGAGGGATTACGCGCCGGAATCCTCACGGATTATATGACTGCATACCGTTACAACAATAATCTGGCTGTATGGCCGGAGGCCGTGCCGGACGGCAGTACCGTACTTTATGTGGGACCGTCCCAGTTCTATTGTATGCTCGGAGAACATAAGCAGGCATCCCCCGATACGATCTGCTCTATGATCTATGATGAGCGTCTGTTGGACTACTGGAAGATCAATCCGGACAGATATCCGGATGTGGTGGTATTTGAAAGCTGTTATGGAGATATTGCCCAGGAAGGAGAGAACAGCTTTATCTGGAACTGGTTGATGGAGGATTTTAAGCCTGCAGAGAGGAAGGATTACCCCTATATCACGGTGTTTATGCGATGATTTTACGGAAATTGTTCCAATTTCATATATTTTTTTAAAATTTTTTTAAATTAGGTATTGCAAAAAAGGAACAGATAGTGTATACTTCATCAAGTAAACGACATAGGGCTATCGCCAAACGGTAAGGCAACGGACTCTGACTCCGTCATTTCAAGGTTCGAATCCTTGTAGCCCTGCGAAGCAGGGGTTGACCTGCGAATAGAAACCTCAGTAGAGAAATCTGCTGAGGTTTTTTTGTGTCAAATTCTAAAAAAAACCATAGCAATCACTAAAATTCTCATATTTTCAAAAAAAACACAAATGTTAAAATGAAATCATTCCAAAAAGAAAGAAGAAGGAGTGAGTTTATGGGAAAAACAAAAATGAAAAGAACGGAGGCTGGATCCGGTAATTTAAAGGAGCATTTTAAAAGAAACTGGCCTTATTATGTGATGATGTTGCCTGGAATTATATATCTTGTTATGTTTAAGTATATTCCTATGCTTGGTAGCGTAATCGCATTTAAAGATTATTCTGCATATAAAGGAATTTGGGATAGTGCATGGTGTGGATTGACTAATTTTAAAAAGCTGTTTACATATCCGGATTTTTACAAAATCCTCAGAAATACGGTTGTTCTGGGATTGCTGAAGACTGTTTTGACATTTCCGGTTCCCGTCATTTTGGCATTGATGTTAAATGAACTACGAAATGCTAAGGTGAAAAAGGGAATACAGACGATTATTTGTATCCCATATTTTGTATCCTGGGTAGTGGTAGGAGGACTGGTATTCGATATTTTTGGCATTGGTGGACTGTTTAATAACGTAAGAGAATTTCTGGGAATGTCTCCCTTACTGGTAATGCAGAAAGAAAGCTGGTTTCGTCCTATTTATGTTCTTTCTACGATATGGAAAGAATCTGGCTGGGGTACGGTAGTATATCTGGCGGCAATTAGCGGAATGGATCCGAGTTTGTATGAATCAGCTTCTATTGATGGTGCGTCGCGATTCCAGAAAATGAAATTCATTACATTTCCTCTTTTAGTGCCTACGGTGCTTACACTTTTACTTTTGAACATCGGAAGCTTTTTAACACTGGGATTTGATCAAGTATATAATTTATACACACCAATGACTTATTCAGTGGCAGATATTTTTGATACGTATGTTTTCCGTGTCGGAATTCAACAGGCACAATACAGTTTCGCAACAGCGGTAGGATTGTTCCAGTCGGTAGTAGGTCTGTTTATGGTAGTTACTTTCAATAAAATTGCAAATAAAGTTTCAGAAGACGGAGGATTGTGGTAATGAAGGCTTATACGAAAAAATCACATGTACGGGAATCTGCAAACGATAAAATCTTTGGGTTTGTAATTAGCTTGATTCTAATATTGTTTGCCGTTATTACGGCCATCCCGCTTATTTCTGAGGTTGCAGTATCATTGAGCTCCAAAACGGCATCACAGATGAATCAGATTAATTTATTACCGGTAGGATTTACGTTTGATTCCTGGAAATATCTTTTTATGAAAGGAAAAATATGGACGCCTTTCTTGATTTCGGTTTCTTCCACAGTGTTGGGTGTGGCGATAGCATTATTACTAAATGTTTTAATGGCATATCCGTTGTCGAAAACAGAATTCCGACCGTCCAAATATATTATGTTATTTGTGGTATTTACTATGGTGTTTGCTGCTCCTAAAGTTCCTTATTTTTTGACGTTACGTTCTTATGGATTATACAATAATTACTGGGTGTTAATTCTTCCTCATATTATGACAGCGTATAACCTGATTATAGTCAGAACATTTTTCAAACAGTTTCCCCGGGAGTTGGAAGAAGCTGCAATGATTGATGGATGTGGAAAATTTCGTATTTTGCTTCAAATTGTGCTTCCGGCTTCGAAAGCAGTGCTGGCTACGGTAGGATTATTTTACGGAGTGACAATGTGGAACCAATATGAGCATCCGATGATGTTTATACAAAATATGAACCTGTTTCCTTTACAAATGAAGATTCGAACAATTGTTGACGGAGGTGGAGAATTACAGGCAGTTACCATGGCACAGACAGCAAATTATACATCCGCAACTCTCAGCGCAGCAGCGGTTGTATTTGCGATTCTTCCGGTTTTGGTCGCGTATCCCTGGATACAGAAATATTTTGCGAAAGGTGCAATGCTAGGGTCTGTAAAGGGATAAATAAAAACTAAAGAAACACAGAGTAAGAACTAAAAAGCCCATATTTCAAAAGAAATAGGAGCTGATAAAATAGAATTACCAAAAGAAAGAACGAGGTGGAAAGGTATGAAAAAAAGGTATGCAAAGAAACTAATGAGTGCAACGCTGGCATCGGTGATGGTGATGTCAATGTTGTCGGGGTGTGGAAGTGCTGATTCTAAGAGCACAGAAGCAACAGAACAGACGGCAGAGGCTTCTACAGATGAGGATATTGAAATCTGGAGCACCAACAATGGATACCTTCCGGTGGAAGCAGGAAGTGAACTGTATAATTTTTATAAAGATATCATAGGTGTCGGGATTGTACAGCCTTATGTAGAGTGGAATGGTGGAGAAACCTATTTGGAGCAGTTGAATCTCAGAATTGCTGCCGGAGATATGCCGGATATGTTTACTCCCTGGAATGGTGTAGAGACAGAATTAATTGCGAATGGAGCATTACTGGATCTGACAGATCTGTTGCCTGAAAAAGCACCTCATTTGTGGGAGAGCATTCCGGAGGATGTCTGGGACGCAGTAAAAGCGAATGATCCGACCGGGCAAAACCGCATCTATGTGATTCCGCAGGTTATGAGTTACGGAAGAAATGGCGCTATGATTCGTAAGGACTGGCTGGATAATCTCGGTCTGGACATGCCCACAACCCAGGAAGAGTTTGTAGAAGTACTCAGAGCATTTAAAAACGATGATCCCAATGGCAATGGGGTGGCAGATGAAATCCCTACAGGTGGTCGTGCAGAAGCAAGATGGATGGGACAGTTGTTTGGACAGTACGGAATTGCAATGTGGGAAGGATATCCTCAGTGGGATATTTATGATGGAGAACTTACTTACTCTGCAGTAACCAGGAATATGCGAGATTGTCTGGAGTGGATGTCCGGGTTATATGCAGAAGGATTGCTCGACCCAGAGACTTTTCTGAATGATAAGGCTGCGTGGGACGGTAAAATCAATTCAGGTGTGGTTGGTATTTGGGAACATTTGCCTCAGGAATGCTATAATTATGCGGAAAATATTTATAATGGTACCGGAGTAAAACCGGAAATCGCTGTATTACCTGCCATTTCAGCACCCGGATATGAAGGATATTATACAATGCATCAGATGAACGGCGGAGGATTTGTTGTAGCAAATACGGATGATGAAGCGAAGATTGACAGAATCATGAAAGTATTAGATGCTTATGGAAACCAGGATCTGTGGATGAAATTTTATAATGGTGTGGAAGGTATGCACAGTGAAGTGGTAAACGGGGAATCCGTTCGTCTGCCGGATGATCCATCCACGCAGCAGAATTTGGTATTAGTACCTTTCAACCAAATTGCAACCATTGATTTCCAAGTGAATGTACTGTCTTCCCAGTTAACAGATGACAGAGCATGGGCAGTATCTCAGGCAATTGAGAATGTTCAGGAAAACCAGAAATATGTAAAGAGTTTTGCTGGGGACGGTATGCCGGAATCGATTACTTCTGATTATCCGGATATTGCTAACCGGACTTTATATATTGAATATGCTACCAAGATTATCACCGGAGAATACTCCATTGATAAGTTTGATGAATTTGTAGAAAAATGGTATGCCACCGGTGGAACGGAAGTAACTGAGAAAGCAAGAGAGTGGTACGCAAAAAAAGCACAGTAATATTCTGCAAGAAGATGAGGAGTCCTGAGAGTTTATTTCCCCAGGACTCCTTTGTAGAAACAGGAGTACAAAAGAATGCAGAGCTATAATCCATATCTGCCTTTGTGGGAATATATTCCGGACGGAGAACCACATGTATTTGGTGACAGGGTTTATCTATACGGAAGCCATGACGGGTTTGGCGGAAATAAGTATTGCATGAACGATTATGTCTGTTGGTCTGCCAATGTTCATGACCTAAAGGAATGGAGATACGAAGGCATTATCTACCGGAGCAGCCAGGATCCAAGAATGCCGGATGGTAACAGACAAATCTGGGCACCGGATGTCGCAAGAGGCAAGGATGGAAGATACTATTTATATTATTGCCCGGACGGTGACGGAGAGGCAATCGGTGTAGCTGTATGCAATGAACCTGCAGGACAATATCAATTCTATGGAATTGTGCAGGATAAAAAAGGACAATGGATCGGAAAACGGGAAGGGGATATCTGGCAGTTTGATCCCGGTGTTTTTATAGATGAAGACAGTAAAATTTACCTGTATTCAGGAAATGGTCCAAAGACAGAGAAGGATATAGGGAAAACACCTAAAAATTCCTGTGTCATGGAATTAAGTGACGATATGCTTACAGTCATAGAAGAACCAAGAATTCTGCTTCCAATATTGGGAAAAGCAAAGGATACCGGATTTGAGGGACATGAGTTTTTTGAAGCAAGTTCTGTCAGGAAGATAAACGGAAAGTACTATTTGATTTATTCTTCTGTTCGGTCGAGAGAATTATGCTATGCCATAAGTGAAAAACCGGATCGTGAGTATCGTTATGCAGGAGTACTGTCCGATAACTCCGGCGTAATAGAAGAACAGGATAAGAACCGGATACAGATCATGTGGGGAAACAATCATGGAAGTATTGAGCAGATCAATGGTAAATGGTACGTCTTTTATCATAGACCTACTAATAAGACACAGTTTTCAAGACAAGCCTGCGTTGAAGAGTTAGTTATGTTGCCGGATGGCAGGTTTCAACAGGCAGAGATGACATCACAGGGATTCAACGGAGCTCCGCTGGAAAAAGGTACATATCCTGCGTCCATAGCATGCATACTGCATGGAAAATTAGAACCTGAGATATCCAGGCCGGACAGCAATGCGCAGCCCTATGTGACACAGGATGCTCCGGATAAAAATCCGGATGAGATACAAGATGAAAATGCAGCGCCCAAGCAATACATTACCTGCATAGAAGACGGAGGATGCGCAGGGTATAAATATTTTCAATTCGATGACCTGAAAAAGATAACGATAACGACCAGAGGATGCGCAAAAGGAGAGATCTGTGTTAGAATACAGGAAAATGATAAGGAGATAGGGCGTATTCTTGTGACACCGTCAGAAGACTGGGAAAAGAACCAAACCGATATAAAAGAATGGAGAGGTATTGGTACTTTGATGTTGGAATATCACGGACGGGGAATGTTGGATATGCTTGAAATCTCTTTAGAATAGAACAGCGAATAATCTATGGGCGGTGTGATGACAATGAAGAAAATGTGGAACAACCTGAATATAGCGACAAAATTGATTCTTGTGTTCTCGATGGTCAGTGTGATGCCATTGTTGGTTATGAGCTTTGTACTATATCATATTTCCGCTAATAGTCTGGAATCCGCCATGGAGGAAACTGCATCTATTTTCAGTTCACAAATAGCTTCTGACATGAATGGGTTTATCAGCGATTATGATGCGCTTACAAAATCTCTGCTGGTGAATGAAGGTCTGATGGATCGTCTGGACACAGAGATTCCGATATCACAGAGAATAGAGAATAAACTGTTTTATCGTGAACTGGTAATGAGACTGATGACGATGGAAAGTGAAATTCAGTCTGTGACGATCATGAATGAGGAAGGCGGATATTTTCAGTATGATCGTACCGGAAGATCTTTGAGTTATGAAGAATTGTTGCGGCAGGACTGGTTTTTAAAAGAACAGGAGAATTCGGAAGTTCTGTTTCTGACACCGTTGCATGACTGCTCTTATTATGATAGAAACAGAGATCAGATATTGGTTACATTTGGACGTCGTGTATACGGTGTAAACGGAAAATATGCCGGGATGATACTGATAGACCTTGCTCCGTCCAGTATTATCAAATTGAGTGATATGTTTCTTCTGGAACGCAATCAATATAATATCAAAATTAATATTACAGATGCACAGGGGGGACTGATATATGATTCTGATTTGTCCAGTGGCAGAGTTCATTACAGCGAGATTGACAAAGAAAGCCTGCTGTTTTATGAAAAGAACCCTGACGATTATATCGTAATAGAAGATACGACGAAACAGTTGGGAATTAAGGTGAATACTGTGATCCCGAGGAGCAAGATGTATCTGCGTGTCAGCTTTATCCAGAAGGTGACATGGATACTGGTGGCGGTTCTGATTGCAATCATTATTTCCGCTTCCGTTTTATTCAGCAAACAAATGGTATATTTAATCCGGAAGTTGCAGAGTAGTATGAAAAGATTGGAAAATGGAAACTATGAGTTGATTGAGGAAACAGTTGGAAATGATGAACTCGGAAGCCTGGTAAAAAGCTATAATCATATGGTCGGTAAGATGGAAGCACTGCTTGAGGAGATATATCAGGCAGGTGTACGCCAGAAAAATGCACAGTTTCTGGCACTTCGTACCCAGATTAATCCCCATTTTCTGTTTAATACCCTGGAATCCATTCGCATTAAGGCTATCCTGAACGGAGATGATGATGTGGCCGATATGGTTAAGATTCTGGCAAAAATGTTTCGTAATGTCCTGGACAGTGATAAAAAGAATTACACAGTAAACGATGAACTTGACAATATTCGGTCTTATATCTGCCTTCAGAATATCCGCTTTGACAATGTGATTACTTTGCATGAGGATGTGGATCAGAAGCTCTGTCAGGCACGTATCATGCCGATTCTGTTCCAGCCGGTCATTGAAAATTCATTCAAATACGGAAGCAGAGAGAGTGGTATACCGATCAAAATATCTATATCAGGAAGACTGGTTGATGAACATATTATGGTGTTTATCATTCAGGATGATGGTGCCGGTATGTCCGGTGAGAGACTGGAAGAAGTACGACACAGCCTGGAGGCATTGTCGGAAACATCACAGAGCGAGGAAACACAAAACTCTCATCGAATCGGTCTTCGCAATATAGCAGAGCGGATCAGATTGCGCTATGGAAATGAAGGAAAGCTGAGTATCTTATCAAGTGATGAGTACGGAACAGTGGTGGAAATTCGAATTCCTTATATGGAGCAGGAAAGAGGCTGATCAATATGGCATATAAGTTATTGATTGTTGAGGATGAAAAAGAAAAGGCAACCGGAATTGCCTATTTGACTGGAAAGTATAATCCGGAGTGCAGACCGGTTCTGCTGGCACATGACGGAAGAGAAGGATATGAGAAAGCCACCGCAGAGCAGCCGGATATTATTGTTACGGATATCAGAATGCCTGAAATGGACGGATTGGAAATGATCCGGGAACTGAAAAAGGCAGGATGCTCAGCTGAGTTTATTGTATTAAGCGGATATGCAGAATTCAGCTACGCAAAAAAGGCAATCGAACTGGGAGTCAGAGATTTTATCACAAAACCGGTTGATGAGAAAGAACTGAGTGAGACAATAACCAGGGTGTGCGGAGAAATTGCAACCAGGAGAAAGACACAGGATTCCTTGGGAAAATTGAATGATGATATGCGTAACTATGCATTGAGGGATTTCCTGACAGGTGGCACGGACAGCCGCTATAAGGTGGGAGAATTCCTGAAGGAAATGAGAGTTTTAGAAAATTACAGTCAGTATACCTGTCTGGTACTTGCTGCAGAAAATCAAGAGGAGAATATACTGCCTGTAGAAGGCTTGATTCTACAGGGGGAACAGTTCCTTTACAGTATCCGCATCGGGAATGCACAAACAGCGGTAATCATCGGAGCAAACAATTTTACGACGGAAGATAAGAGGACGCTTGTCGGAAAGTATATGATTCAAAACACGAAGGACGCAGGTCGGTTCAGTATAGGAATCGGAAGTACTTATAAAGAGTATGAAGATCTCCCTAAAGCATATGAGGAAGCTTGTGTAGCTATCAATTACCGTATTTTGAAAGGCTGCGGAACCGCTATTTTATTTGAAGAACTTTGCAATATGGAAAACCGGCCGGAACTGCTTACGGAAGAAGAGACAGAGCAATTAAAGGATAGAATTGATCGTTTTGACCAGAATGGCTTCCGGATTACCGTGAAAGGAATTTTTCACAGAATTCTTTCAGAGAATACATTGACACTTCCGGAATTGCAGAAACTGAGCTTGAATATTGTGCTTCTGGGATTACATAACATACCGACGGCACAGCTTCAGATGAATGAATACTTTGGAAAGAATTTATTTACTTTGAAGAGTATTGAAAAATTCAAGACAATGGAACAGTTGGAAAACTGGATCATGAATATGGTCAGCAGTGTCAATGAAGTTATGCTGAAAGATAATATGCCGAAAAAGAAGGATGTTATTGCAGAAGCAAAGGAGTACATCAGGCAAAACTATAATCAGAATATTTCATTGAATGACATATCCGGGAAATTTTATATTAATCCTTACTATTTCAGTCAATTGTTTAAGAAAAAAACCGGAATGACCTATCAGAAGTATCTGACAGATTATCGTGTGGATCGTGCCAAAAAGCTGTTGGCAGAGACGGAACTGCATATTTATGAGGTGTGTAAAGCGGTGGGATACAGTGATGTAAACCATTTTAATCAGACATTTGAACGGGTGGAAGGAATGAAACCCAGCGAGTACAGACAAAAATACAAACAGGAAGAGAACTGACAGCAGATGAGGAGGCGTTTATGAATTCCAAAATAAACAGCCTGTTGCATGGAGAGATGGAAAATTATATTTTCCCCTTTTTCTGGCAACACGGTGAATCGGAAGCAGTGCTGAGAAAATACATGCAGGTAATTTATGATGCAAATATTCGCGCGGTGTGTATAGAAAGCCGCCCACATCCGGATTTTGTGGGAGCCGGCTGGTGGCGGGATATGGACATTATTTTGGAGGAAGCAAGAAAACGGAAAATGAAGGTCTGGATACTGGATGACAGTCATTTCCCCACAGGATATTGTAACGGAAAAATTGAGGAAAAACCAGACACCTGCAAGAGATGGTTCCTGACCTACCGAGTGTTGGACAGGGTGGCTCCGGGAGAAAGAAAAGTCTGGAAGAGATCAAGCTACGATAGAGCAGAACCGTTTGTCCCATCCTGGATCGAGAATTATTTTCACATGGAATTTGAAACATTCCCGGGAGATCAGACACTGGGGATAATAGCGGTGCGGAAAAACGGATCAGTGGAGAAAGATCTGATATTGCTGGAGGAAAAAAACGGAGAGATAGCGTATGCACCGACGGAAGGAGAATGGAAAGTATATGCACTTCATCTGACGAGAAATCGTGGGTCACATCGTAATTACATGAATATGTTGGATGAGGAGGCCTGTCATACACTGATCGAGGCTGTGTATGAGCCACACTATGCACATTATCAAGAGGATTTCGGAGATACCATTGCAGGATTTTTCTCGGATGAACCGGAGATCGGGAACGGTCATCTCTATCAGATGGATCAGAAGATCTATCAGATGGAAGATCAACCTTGGAGCAGGGAACTTGCACAGGATCTTGAGAAAACGTTTGGAACGGAATATGCAAAATATCTGCCGCTTTTATGGGAAAGGGAATTTGATGAGAATCTGACGGCCAAGGTGCGTTTCAGTTACATGGATAAAGTTACCAGATGCGTGGAAAGGGATTTTTCCCGGCAGATAGGAGACTGGTGTCACAAACACGGTGTCGAATACATAGGCCACCTGATCGAAGACAATAACCAGCATGCTCGCTGCGGATCGAGTCTGGGACACTATTTCCGCGGACTGGCAGGACAGGATATGTCAGGAATAGATGATATTGGAGGACAGGTATTACCACAGGGAGAAGATATTGCTTATGTCTCTCATCTGGGGACACCGCGTGACGGTGTGTTTTATCATTTCACATTGGGGCGTCTTGCTTCCAGCGCGGCAGCAATAGATCGTCGTAAAAAAGATCGCTCCATGTGCGAAATTTTTGGAAATTATGGCTGGAAAGAAGGGGTGAGACTGGAGGCATATCTGGCGGATCATTTTATGGTTCGAGGTGTGAATCATTTTGTTCCGCATGCTTTTTCGGCCAAGGATTTCCCGGATCAGGACTGCCCACCGCATTTTTATGCACATGGACATAATCCGCAATACCGTCACTTTGGAGTGCTGATGAATTATATGAATCGTATCTGCAATCTGATAAACGGTGGACATCATGAGAGCGAAGCGGCGATTTTGTATCATGGCGAAGCCGAGTGGACGGGAATGACATGCATGTATATTCAGGAACCGGCGAGAATTCTGACGGAAGCACAGATTGGATTTGACTTCTTGCCGTCAGATATTTTTACAGACAGTTGTTATGAAACGGATCTGAGTGACGGATTACAGGTCCATACACAGAAATATAAGATTTTCATTATTCCACAGACCGATTATATAACAAAGGAAACGGCAGAAGCTGTTATCCGACTGGGAAAACAGGGATTCCCCTGTGTATTCCTAAATGCCTATCCCAAAGGAATATGCAGTTGGATCGACAGTAATAGTGAAGCGGAAAGGTTGTCACAAATACGCAAATACGCAGAAACATTGCCGGTAACGAAACTTTTGGAGTACATGAGAAAGCACAGGATGCCGGAAATACAGATGATTCCGGAGAATAAAGATATTCGCAGTTACAGGTATCATGGAGACCCGGAACTCTTGTACCTTGTGAATGAAGGAACGACGATATATGAAGGCACGGTGCTCTTGTCAGATAAAAGAGAGATATGCTATCGGTATAATGCATGGGAAAATGAACTGGAAGAGCTACAGCTAAAAGAAGGAAATTCGATAGAGTTTAATGTGCGGATAGAACCCGGAAAAAGTTGGATCATCATATTTGATACGGAAACCCCGGACTGTTTGAAAAAGCAATCGACGTATACGGTAACAGGAGGCAGAAATCTGAATAAAGGATGGACACGCTCGGTGTGCGATAGCATTCATTATCCTGTATTTGAACAGCCTGTAGCGGTAGAATTACCAGATCATGCAGAGAAGGAAATGCCGGATTTCGGCGGTGTGATTCGTTATGAACAGGAAGTGGAACTGAGACCGGAAGAAATACAACATGCAGTTTTAGAGATCAGTGACGCAGGGGAAGCCGTACAAGTATTTGTAAACGGAGCAGATTGTGGAATCCAGATTATTCCACCGTATCGGTATGAGATTGATAAGTTACTTATAACAGGAAAAAACCGGATTGTAATCGAAGTTGCTACTACATTGGAGCGGAGAATACCACCAAAGAGAAAACAGGAGAACTGGAAACCGGAGAATCAGATCGGTTTATGCGGAGAAGTACATTTATATCACAAAAAATAACAAGAGCAGGAGGAACAGGAAAATGAAATTATTTCCGGAGAATTTTTTATGGGGAGCAGCCAGTGCTTCCTTCCAGATAGAGGGAGCCAGAAATGAGGATGGTAAGACCGACAGTATCTGGGACGCTACTGCAGATGGACACATCAAGCGGAACCTAAATGGGGATAAGGCTTGTGATCATTATCATCGTTACAGAGAGGATATCGCTCTGATGAAAGAGCTGGGATTGAAGAGTTACCGGTTTTCCGTCAGTTGGCCGAGAGTTATGCCTCAAAGAGGTATTATCAACGAAAAAGGACTTCAGTTTTATCGAGATCTGACAGGCGAACTGCGTCGTGCCGGGATTGAGCCGCTGTGTACTTTGTATCATTGGGATCTTCCTATGTGGGCTTACAACGAAGGAGGATGGGAGAATCCACAGATTATTGATGAATTTAAAGAATATATTCAGACTGTGGTAGACGCTTTATCTGATAAAGTGCGTTATTGGATAACGTTCAACGAGCCGGCATGCTTTATCGGGTTCGGTTATTTTGAAGGTCGACAAGCTCCGTTTAAGACAAATACGATGACAAAAGAGCAACGATTCAGTGATCTGGCTTACATCAGCAGGAATGTATTATTATGTCACGGATATGCGGTGAAAATTATTAGAGAACGTTCGAAACTTGCAGATCCGCAGATTGGATTCGCCTTGAATGGACGCAATTTTGTGGCGTATGATGAAACGACTGATGGAATCGAAAAAGCAAGAAATGAAATGTTTGATATTGAAAAGGGATTTTCCATGGCGGTAAACTGGTGGGCAGATCCAATGATTTTGGGAAAAGCACCACAGTATCTGGAAAAGGTTTTGACACAAGAGGATTTGAAAGTAATCTGCCAGCCGTTGAACTTTTTTGGGTATAATATTTATTTTGCTAACAATTATAATGCAGATGCAAAATCTCCCGATCTCGGCTGGCCCGGAATGCCACGTACACAGTTAGGATGGGCGATTACCCCCGAGGTACTTTACTGGTCTCCGAAATTCCTGTATGAACGATATCATCTTCCAATTCTGATTACGGAGAATGGTATGTCCAATCTTGATTTTGTAATGAGTGACGGTAAGGTACATGACCCTCAGAGGGTTGATTATATGTATTGCTATCTGAGTAAATTGTATCGTGCAATGAATGATGGGATTCCTGTGATAGGATATACAGCATGGGCATTTACAGATAATTTTGAGTGGGCGGAAGGATGCGACCCGAGATTTGGATTAGTTTATGTGGACTATAGATCACAGCAGCGAATTCCGAAAGATTCCTTTTATTGGTATCAGCAGGTGATTCGGGATAATGGTGTTGGCGATATCATGCAGTAAAGAGGCGTATGATAAAAAAGTACAGAACAAACATTCGATTTTGTTCTGTACTTTTTTATTTTTGAATGATATACTAGACGGGTAATCATACTAAGAAAATGATGGAGTTTTTCGAGGCGCTGGTAGAGCAACTTTATGATGAAATAATAGTGAAGAATTTAAGAATTTTTGATATAATAAGAAGAGCAGAAAAGGAGGACTGATACAATGACTAATGCAGAAGCTTGGGATTATGCAATCGGAATGATCAGGGTAGATGGACTTGAACCTACAGAGGATTTAAAAAAATATATCGAAAAAGAAAAAACAGGTGAGGCAACGATGGAAGATGTTAAAAAATTTCTTGATAAGAAATATAAGATGAAGGAGCCTGCGAATGCGTGATCCGTATTTGTATGAAAATACAGAGGTATTAAAAAACAAACTGGATATCAGAACGCAGGATGGGCTGAATGATGCGGAAGCAGATTACGTGGTGTATCGTTTAAAAGAGTTAGCAATGAATCCATTGCCGGGAGAATATAATACCGAACATCTTTTAAGGATGCACCATTATATTTTTCAGGATTTATATGAATGGGCAGGAGAACCACGTATCATTGCTATCTATAAGGAGGAAGATGTCCTCGGAGGTATGTCAGTAGAGTACTCTGATCCGTTTGATATCGTGAAGGATATTCACAATATCCTTTCAGATATGCGAGGAAAGCCTTGGAAAGATATGGATAGAAAGCGTGCAACAGTCGAATTTTGCGATTCTCTGGCAAGACTATGGAAAGTACATCCTTTTCGGGAAGGAAACACCAGAACAACGATAACATTTTTCTGCCAATATGCTGATGCGATTGGCTTAAAGATAAACAGAGAGTTATTTGAAAAAAACAGCAGATATGTTCGAATGGCCTTGGTAGCATATAATGCATATTTTGCGGATGGCAGTAATTTCTCAAAGAGAGAATATCTGGAAAAAATAGTATATGATGCAATGGCTGAGCGTACAGTGTTATGAAAATGTTGAAATATTGCGTGTTATCATCAGGGTATAAGAAGTACAGAACAAACATTCGATTTTGTTCTGTACTTTTTTATTTTTGAATGATATACTAGACAGGTAATCATACTAAGAAGATGATAGAGACTTCCTATTTTTACAGATAGAGTTTTACAGATAGAAGCGAAAATCAGGAGAAGGAATATGGATCATTTCAAATTACATTCCGAATATCAGCCTACCGGAGACCAGCCGCAGGCTATTGCGGAGCTGGTGGAAGGCTTCCGGCAGGGCAATCAGTTTGAGACATTGCTGGGTGTTACCGGTTCCGGTAAGACCTTTACCATGGCCAATGTGATCCAGGCATTGAATAAGCCGACGCTGATCATTGCCCACAACAAGACACTGGCGGGGCAGCTTTACGGGGAAATGAAGGAATTTTTCCCAGAAAATGCCGTGGAATATTTTGTCTCCTATTACGATTATTATCAGCCGGAGGCTTACGTGCCGTCTTCGGACACTTATATTGCCAAGGATTCTTCCATCAATGATGAGATCGATAAACTGCGTCTGTCAGCGACAGCATCCCTGGCGGAACGCAGGGATGTGGTGGTAGTGGCCAGCGTGTCCTGTATCTATGGTCTGGGAAGCCCCGACGAATATCAGGATCTGATCGTATCCCTGCGTCCCGGCATGGTGAAGGATCGTGACGAGGTATTGCGGGAACTGATCGATATTCAGTACAACCGCAACGATATGGATATTCAGCGTGCCACTTTCCGTGTCAGGGGAGATGTGGTGGAAGTATATCCGGCACAGGGCGGCGATTATCTCATCCGTATCGAATTTTTCGGGGATGAGATCGACCGGATCGCAGAGGTAGAGCCTCTTACAGGGAAAATTCATGCAGAGCTGAATCATGTGGCGATCTTCCCGGCATCCCATTATGTGGTATCTCAGGAGAAGATCAAGGCAGCATGTGACAATATCGAAGAAGAGATGAAGGAACGGGTACAGTTTTTCAAGGGCGAAGACAAGCTGATCGAGGCCCAGCGGATTGCGGAACGGACGAATTTCGATATTGAGATGCTCCGGGAGACCGGTTTCTGTTCCGGTATCGAGAACTATTCCAGACATCTGAACGGACTTCCTGAGGGAGCACCGCCTATGACGCTGCTTGATTTCTTCCCGGATGATTTCCTGATTATCGTGGACGAGTCCCATATGACGATCCCACAGATCCGCGGTATGTATGCCGGGGACCGCTCGCGAAAGCAGACACTGGTGGACTACGGTTTCCGTCTGCCCTCGGCACTGGATAATAGACCGTTGAACTTTGAGGAATTCGAGGCGCATATCGACCAGATGATGTTCGTATCCGCCACTCCTTCCGATTATGAGAAGGAGCATGAACTGCTGCGGACAGAGCAGATCATTCGTCCCACAGGTCTGCTGGATCCGGAAGTACAGGTGCGCCCGGTAGAGGGACAGATCGATGACCTGATCGGAGAGGTCAACAAGGAGATCGCACAGCATCATAAGGTACTGATCACCACACTGACCAAGCGGATGGCAGAGGATCTTACGGATTATATGAAGGAAGTCGGTATTCGGGTGAAATATCTGCATTCTGACATTGATACGCTGGAGCGTGCCCAGATCATCCGGGATATGCGTCTGGATGTGTTCGATGTACTGGTAGGTATCAACCTGTTGCGAGAGGGTCTGGATATTCCGGAGATCACTCTGGTGGCCATTCTGGATGCGGATAAGGAAGGATTCCTCAGAAGCGCGACTTCCCTGATCCAGACCATCGGCCGTGCGGCCCGTAATGCGGAAGGCCATGTCATCATGTATGCGGACACCATCACGGACTCCATGCGGGAAGCACTGGATGAGACCAACAGACGTCGTGAGATCCAGATGAAATATAATGAAGAACATGGTATCACCCCCCAGACGATCAAAAAGGCGGTGCGTGATCTTATCAGCATCTCCAAGGTAATCGCCAAGGAAGAGGTACGCTTTGAGAAGGATCCCGAATCCATGACGAAGAAGGAACTGGAGAAGCTGATCGGCGAGATCCAGAAGAAGATGCAGAAAGCAGCGGCAGACCTGAATTTCGAAGCGGCAGCAGAACTTAGAGATAAAATGCTTGAATTAAAGAAACAATTAAATGATATGGAATAAAAGTAAAGCATCAAAGATGCGATTTTGCGAATGGGGCTCTGAATAATTGGAGAACGATATTTTATTTAAGAAAGGCAAGACAATGGAAGAAGCAAAGAAGATGCGTCCCCGGGAGTACATTAAGATCCGGGGTGCCAATGAACATAACCTGAAAAACATTAATGTGGACATTCCCAGAAACGAGCTGGTGGTATTGACCGGTATGTCCGGTTCCGGTAAGTCCTCTCTGGCATTCGACACGATCTATGCAGAGGGACAGAGACGCTACATGGAATCCCTGTCCTCCTATGCGAGACAGTTCCTGGGCCAGATGGAGAAGCCCAATGTGGAAAGCATCGAAGGACTGTCCCCCGCTATCTCCATTGACCAGAAATCCACCAACCGTAACCCTCGTTCTACCGTAGGTACGGTAACAGAGATTTATGACTATTTCCGTCTGCTGTATGCGAGAATCGGTATTCCCCACTGCCCGAAGTGTGGCAGAGAGATTGCCAAGCAGACTGTAGATCAGATGGTGGATCAGATTATGAACATGGGAGAAGGCACGAAGATCCAGTTGCTGGCCCCCGTGGTCAGAGGCCGCAAGGGCGAGCATGCCAAGGTGTTGGAGCGCGCCAAGAGAAGCGGTTATGTCCGGGTACGGATCGACGGCAGCATGTATGAACTGACGGAAGAGATCAAACTGGATAAAAATATCAAGCACAATATCGACATCGTGGTAGATCGTCTGGTGGTAAAGGATGGTATTCAGCGCCGTCTGACAGACTCTATTGAAAACGTACTGGAACTGGCAGAGGGGCTGCTGGTGGTGGATGTGATCGGCGGCGAACCGGCGACTTTCAGCCAGAGCTTTTCCTGTCCGGACTGTGGTATCAGTGTCAGCGAAGTGGAGCCCAGAAGCTTTTCCTTCAACAATCCTTTCGGTGCCTGCCCGGTATGCTTCGGCCTGGGATATAAGATGGAATTCGACGAGGATCTGATGATCCCGGACAAGAGACTCAGCATCAATGAGGGAGCCATCACGGTCATGGGCTGGCAGTCCTGTGCGGACAAGTCTAGCTTTACCAATGCTATTTTGCGGGCACTGGCGAAGGAATACAATTTTGATCTGGATACTCCCTTCCAGGATTATCCCCAGAAGATTCATGACATTCTGATCCACGGCACCAACGGTAAAGAGGTCCTGGTGCATTATACCGGCCAGCGCGGCAGTGGTGTGTATCCAGTAGCCTTTGAAGGCCTGATCAAAAATGTGGAGCGCCGCTATCGTGAGACCGCTTCCGAGAGCAGCAAACAGGAATATGAGACCTTCATGCGCATCACTCCCTGTAAAGAATGTAAGGGCATGCGACTGAAGAAGGAATCTCTGGCGGTTACCGTATGCGACAAGAATATTTATGAGATCACATCCATGTCCATCCGTGATCTGCAGAAATTCCTGGATACCATGACGCTGACGAAACAGCAGCAGTTCATCGGTGAGCGTGTGCTGAAGGAGATCCGCGCAAGAGTAGGATTTCTGGTGGATGTGGGACTGGAATATTTGTCCCTGGCCAGAGCTACGGCTACCCTGTCCGGCGGTGAAGCACAGCGTATCCGTCTGGCTACCCAGATCGGTTCCGGACTGGTGGGTGTATGCTATATTCTGGACGAGCCCAGCATCGGCCTGCACCAGAGAGACAATGACAAACTGCTGAATACTCTGAAGAACCTGCGGGATCTGGGGAACACTCTGGTAGTGGTAGAGCATGATGAAGACACCATGCTGGCAGCGGATTATATCGTGGACATTGGTCCGGGAGCCGGTTCCCACGGCGGAGAGGTCATTGCCTGCGGCACAGCAGAAGAGATCATGCAGATTCCAGAATCCATTACGGGACAGTACCTCAGCGGCAAAAAGCGGATTCCCGTACCAGAAACCAGAAGGACTCCCACCGGCTGGATCAAAGTACTGGGAGCTCAGGAAAACAACCTGAAAAACGTAGATGTAGAAATTCCTCTGGGTGTGATGACCTGTGTCACCGGTGTCTCCGGTTCCGGAAAAAGTTCACTGGTGAATGAGATCCTCTACAAACATCTGGCGAGAGAATTGAACCGTGCCCGCTGCATTCCCGGCAGACACAAGGGTATCGAAGGTGTGGAACAGCTGGACAAAGTCATCAACATTGACCAGTCTCCCATCGGACGGACTCCCAGATCCAACCCCGCTACTTATACCGGAGTATTTGATCTGATCCGCGATCTGTTTGCTTCTACGGCGGACGCAAAGGCCAAGGGTTACAGCAAGGGACGATTCAGCTTCAATGTCAAGGGCGGAAGATGTGAAGCCTGCGGTGGCGATGGTATCATCAAGATCGAGATGCATTTCCTGCCGGATGTCTATGTGCCCTGTGAGGTCTGCGGCGGTAAGAGATACAACCGTGAGACACTGGATGTAAAATACAAAGGCAAGAGTATTTTTGATGTGTTGGATATGACGGTGGAAGAAGCATTGCCTTTCTTCGAAAATGTACCGTTTATCCGCAGAAAGATCGAGACCCTGTATGATGTGGGACTTTCCTATGTAAAGCTGGGACAGCCTTCCACTACCCTGTCCGGTGGTGAGGCACAGCGTATCAAGCTGGCCACGGAGCTTTCCAGAAGAAGTACCGGCAGGACCATCTATATCCTGGATGAGCCTACCACAGGACTGCATTTTGAGGATGTCCATAAGCTGGTGGAGATCCTGCACAGACTGGCGGACGGCGGCAACACGGTGGTTGTCATCGAGCATAATCTGGATGTGATCAAGACCGCGGATTATATCATCGATATGGGACCGGAAGGCGGAGACCGCGGTGGTACAGTGATCGCCAAGGGAACCCCGGAAGAGATCGTCAAGGTGAAAAAATCCTACACCGGTTACTATGTGAAAAAGATGCTGGAGAAGGACAAGAAACTACGATAACTATTCAGCCCCCCATTCGCAAAACGCTCTTTCATGGCTCCCTGATTCTGAATAGTTATCAAATTTTAAGAATTACCCTCTATGAAAATGGAAAAAATTCAGTTATAATATGATGTATATGACTAAAATAGCGTGTAGAGTCAAGACTTATAGATAGATACCATCGGAAAGGGGTAATAAAAAAGATGCAGTGCACAGATATCGGAATTGATTTAGGTACCGCCAGCATTCTGGTATACATCAGAGGAAAGGGCGTTGTATTAAAGGAGCCCTCTGTTGTAGCTTTTGATAGAGATACAAATAAGATTAAAGCCATCGGTGAGGATGCAAGACTGATGCTGGGAAGAACTCCCGGCAACATCGTAGCCGTAAGACCGTTACGTCAGGGTGTTATCTCTGATTATACCGTAACCGAGAAAATGATGAAATACTTTATCCAGAAAGCGCTGGGGAAGAGAACTTTCCGTAAGCCCCGTATCGCTGTCTGTGTTCCCAGCGGCGTTACAGAGGTAGAGAAGAAGGCAGTAGAAGATGCTACCTACCAGGCAGGTGCCAGAGAGGTTTCCATTATTGAGGAACCCATCGCAGCTGCTATCGGTGCGGGTATTGATATTTCCAAGCCTTGCGGTAATATGATCGTAGATATCGGCGGCGGTACTTCCGATATCGCAGTCATATCTCTGGGAGGTACTGTAGTCAGTGCTTCCATCAAGATCGCAGGCGATGATTTTGATGAAGCCATTGTGCGTTATATGCGTAAAAAACATAATCTGCTCATCGGTGAGAGAACCGCAGAGGATCTGAAGATCAAGATCGGTTCCTGCTACAAGAGAGCGGAAGTGGATTATATGGATGTCAGAGGACGTAACCTCGTGACCGGTCTGCCCAAGACTGTTAAGGTGTCTTCCGAGGAGACCGAGGAGGCATTGCGCGAGACTACCGCACAGATCGTGGAGACCATTCACAGCGTACTGGAGAAGACTCCCCCTGAGCTGGCAGCCGATATTGCAGACAGAGGAATCGTACTGACCGGAGGTGGAAGCCTGCTGCGCGGTCTGGAAGATCTGATCTCTGCCAAGACAGGTATCAACACCATGACAGCAGAGGATCCCATGACAGCAGTAGCTATCGGAACCGGTAAATACGTAGAGTTCCTGGCAGGCTACAGAGAGTAACACAGACAGCTCCGGGGAACCGGAAAAGATAGACTAAGGCAGGATGCCGTACATTTGTCGAAGGATCGCAGCCGCAAATGGAGGATATGAATGGTTAAAGGCTTGTATACCGCTTACACCGGTATGGTAAACGAACAGAACAGAATGGATATCATGACCAACAATCTGGCCAATGCATCTACCGTCGGATATAAAAAGGAAGGATCCACCAGCCAGTCCTTTAATGATGTGCTGACGGTCAAGATCAAGGACCAGTCGGTAGGCATGAGAAATGTCCAGAGGATCGGTATCAAAAATCCCGGAGTGAAGATCGGAGAGAATTATACCGATTATACTCAGGGATCTTTCCGCATTACGGATAATACCTATGATCTGGCATTAGCCGGAGATGGCTTTTTTGCCATTGAATTTACCAATAAGGCAGGAGAGACCGACACCAAATACACCCGTGCAGGACAGTTTACACTGAATAAGGATGGATATCTGGTAACGGAAGAGGGTGACTATGTTCTGGATACCCAGAACAGGAGGATCCGCCTGAACACACTGCTGGATTCCAAGATCACCGATGACGGTACGATTTATCAGAACGATCAGGCAGTTGCCAGAATTCAGGTGACGGACTTTGAAGATTATGATTACCTGGAAAAATATGGAGAGACCTATTATCAGCCCATTGAAGGGGCCAAAACGACTACGGCAGATGCACAGGTGAAGTCAGGCTATCTGGAGATGGCAAATGTACAGATTGTATCCGAGATGGTAAATCTGATCTCCATTACCAGAGCATATGAATCCAACCAGAAGGTGGTCCAGACCATTGATGGCACTCTGGATGTAGCAGCGAACCAGATTGGTAAACTGTAGTAATGAATTCGGCTGGGACAGCCGATAACTGATTATAGAATATTTTCAGGATAAAAATCAGGTCATGGATGACATAAGGGACATTGTGAGAGGAGACTACATATGGTCAGAAGCTTATGGACAGCAGCGACCGGCATGATCGCACAGCAGACAAATGTGGATACGATTGCCAATAATCTGGCAAACGTAAACACCACAGGTTACAAAACACAGGTGAATGAATTCAAGAGCCTGTTATACCAGAACATCCAGACGAAGACAACTTCCGCAAACGGAGATACCAAGCCCGGCAGTGCGCAGGTAGGTCTCGGTGTAAGAAATGCTTCCATCAGTTCCGTATTTAAGGAAGGAAGTCTGACAGCATCCGACAGCGACACCGCATTTGCAATTGATGGCAAGGGTTTCTTTGCAGTAAGAGGAGCGGACGGCAATACCTACTACACCAGAAACGGTAATCTGAAGTTTACTCTTGCAGCCAACGGCGGCAATATGCTGGCTACTTCTGATGGACTTCCGGTACTGGATACACAGGGTAAAGCAATTGTTCTGGGCAGCAATTATGTGATGAGCAATATTACAGTCAGCAAGGACGGAAGTCTGTGTTATCCCGATGCAAAGAACAAACCTCAGCCTATCGGCATCACAATAGGTGTTTTCCAGTTCAATAATCCGAACGGACTGGAAAGACTGGCAGACAGCCTGTATCAGCAGACCGCAGCCAGCGGACAGGCTATCAACGAAGCAAGAAATAATAATGTAGAAAAGAGCAGTATTATCCAGGGATATCTGGAAAGCTCCAATGTACAGGTCGTAGACGAGATGGTCAACATGATCGTTGCACAGCGTGCCTACGAACTCAACTCCAAAGCCATCACAGCATCCGATGAGATGCTACAGCAGGCCAACAACCTGCGTAGGTAATGAGAAATGTCAAACCGTAAGATGACGATTCGCCTGCTTGCAGGCGGAAACGTCAGATTGCGGTTTGATAGGGCGAATGCCCGACATCGAAGGAAACGCGAAGCGTTTACGAGATGCATTGCTCATTACCGTAGGGACGATTCGCCTGCTTGCAGGCGGAAACGTCAGATTGCGGTTTGATAGGGCGAATGCCCGACATCGAAGGAAACGCGAAGCGTTTACGAGATGCATTGCTCATTACCGTAGG
>NZ_QUEC01000011.1:0-25174 GCF_003478095.1 Clostridium sp. AF34-10BH | reverse complement strand
CAACCTGCGTAGGTAATGAGAAATGTCAAACCGTAAGATGACGATTCGCCTGCTTGCAGGCGGAAACGTCAGATTGCGGTTTGATAGGGCGAATGCCCGACATCGAAGGAAACGCGAAGCGTTTACGAGATGCATTGCTCATTACCGTAGGGACGATTCGCCTGCTTGCAGGCGGAAACGTCAGATTGCGGTTTGATAGGGCGAATGCCCGTCGCATTACCGTGGAATTTAGAAAGGATAAATTATGGATATCTCTTCTATATACGGCAGTTCCGCTCTGGACAGCACCGCATACACCAATGCAGCGAACCAGACGGCTTCCCAATTGCAGAACCAGTTAAACGGTTCGGATTACACCAAAGCAACAGACGATGAACTGATGGATGCCTGCAAGCAGTTCGAGGCTTATTTCCTGGAGCAGATGTTCAAGGAAATGATGAAGACCATCCCTGAGAGCGATGAGACTTCTTCTTCCAACTCCCAGCTTATGGATTACTATAAGGATGAGATGGTACAGCAGATCGCATCCGACTCTACGGAGCAGAACAGTCTGGGATTGGCACAGATGCTATATGAGCAGATGAAGCGTAATTACAATCTTGAGTAGCGACTTCGGGCTGCCATTTCCGGCAGCCCTGATCTTTTTTATCTTACGCCGCCACCGCGGTGACCTCTTCCCAATTCGGAGAGAACAGCCTTGAAACCCACAAATCAACAGACAGATAGTATGAGGACTAAAAATGGAGACGATTACAGGTTTTGTAGACCATATTGTGTTTCAAAACAGTGAAAACGGATATACGGTAATGATCCTGTCGACAGAAGGGGAAGAGATGACCTGTGTCGGTATGTGCAAAGGACTGACCCAGGGAGAAAATATTTCCGCAGAGGGAGAATACATAGAACATCCCGTATACGGCCGACAGTTCAAGATCCAGAGCTACGAGACCGTAACGCCGACCGACCGCGTGGGAATGGAACGGTATCTGGGTTCCGGAGCAATCCGGGGAGTCGGTGAGGCACTGGCAGCCAGAATCGTAAAAAAATTCGGAGACGATACTTTCCGCATCATCGAGGAGGAGCCGGAGCGTCTGGCTGAGGTAAAGGGGATCAGCGAACGCAAGGCACAGGAGATCGCTATCCAGATGGAAGAAAAAAAGGATCTCCGGGAAGCACTGGTCTATTTACAGCAATACGGAATCAGTAATACTCTTGCCGTAAAAATATATAATACCTATGGTATGGAAATGTACAGTGTTATGCGGGAGAATCCCTATCGCCTGGCAGAGGATGTCAGTGGTGTGGGATTCCGTATCGCGGACGAGATCGCGGGGAAGATCGGCATTCATACCGACTCGGATTACCGCATCCGCAGTGGCATTCTGTATACCCTGCTGCAGGCGGTGGGAGAAGGTCATTGTTATCTGCCGTTGGATCTTCTGCTGCGCAGAGCTTCCGAACTATTGGGGGTATCAGAGGAAAATATCCGTCCTCAGGTGGATAACCTTATCATGGACCGAAAGCTTGTGGCAAAGGGAGAAGCAGTATTTGCTTCCTCTTATTACTATGCGGAGTTGAATTGTGCCAATATGCTCAGGAATCTGAATATCCCTATGGTGGAGGCAGAAAATCTTCCATCCCAGGATGCAGCGATCCGCAAACGTCTGGAACGCATGGCGGAAAATCTGTCCATGGAACTGGATGAACTGCAGCTGAAAGCGGTGGAGGAAAGTATCAAAAATGGCCTGTTTATCCTGTCCGGAGGTCCCGGCACCGGAAAAACCACCACCATTAATATGATCATCCGATTCTTTGAATCGGAAGGCATGGACATTTTTCTGGCAGCACCTACGGGCAGAGCAGCCAAGAGAATGACGGAAGCCACCGGATTTGAGGCGAAGACCATTCATCGTCTGTTGGAACTGAACAGTGCCCTGTCGGAAGACGACACCAGAAAGGCAAATTTCGAGCGGAACCAGGAGAACCCCTTAGAGGCGGATGTAGTGATCATTGATGAAATGTCCATGGTGGATATTCAACTGTTTCAGGCGCTTCTGAAAGCAATTCTTCCGGGAACACGACTGATCCTGGTGGGAGATGTGGACCAGCTGCCCAGTGTGGGACCCGGACAGGTATTGCGGGACCTCATGAACAGCCGGGCGTTCCCCATGGTAACTCTGGAGAAGATCTTCCGACAGGCCGGACAAAGTGACATTGTCGTCAATGCCCATCGGATTAACAGAGGAGAGCAGATCACTCTGGACAATAAGTCAAAGGATTTCTTTTTACTGGAAAGAAATGACGTAAATGTCATATATAAGCACATGATCCAGCTGATTCAGGATATGCTACCCAGATATGTGGGAGCCACCTCCTTTGATATTCAGGTACTGACCCCTATGAGGAAGGGAAGTCTGGGCTGTGAGACGTTGAATGAGATCTTACAGCGTTATCTGAATCCAGCGGATCCTCATAAAAAGGAGCATGCCTATGGCAATACCGTTTTCCGGGAAGGCGATAAGGTCATGCAGATCAAAAACAATTACCAGATCGAATGGGAGATCGTCGGGAGATACAATATTCCCATCGACAAGGGAATGGGCGTATTCAACGGAGATATGGGAAGGGTTAAGGAAATCAATGATACCATGTCCACACTGCTGGTGGAATTCGATGACGGAAGACGGGTCAACTATCCTTTCTCGGCATTGGAGGAACTGGAACTCTCTTATGCCATTACGATCCATAAGTCCCAGGGAAGCGAATATCCTGCGGTGATCCTGCCACTGTTGGGCGGCCCCAGAATGCTGTTCAACCGCAACCTTCTGTACACCGGAATTACCCGTGCCAGGAACTGTGTCACCATTCTGGGAAGCAGTGAGACCGTGCGAAACATGATCGAGAATGTCAGCGAGAATCGCAGATATACGGGATTGGAGCAGCGGATCCGGGAGATCTGCTGTCTGCCGGAAAATGATACACCGTAGACGGAAAACAAAACGGGAGCCTGAGATTGCAGAAAGAGATCAGAAAAACCATAAGCAAAATAAAGGAAACGGGATTACAGCTGCTGTTTCCCGGAAGATGCCCGATCTGTGACGGGATCGTCCGTCCTTTTGGCAGGAAAATCTGCCCGGAATGTCTGCCTAAATTAAAGCCGGTGACGGCTCCGTGGTGTATGCGTTGCGGAAAGAAACTGGCGGAGGAACGAGAGTATTGCGGTGATTGTATGCACCGGGAACATAAATACGACAGAGCCAGAACTTTATACGAATACAGGGATGTGGCTCCGTCAATCTATCGTTTTAAGTATAGTGGACGGCAGGAATACGGCGATTTTTTCGGAGAAGAAATGGCGCGTCTGTTGGGAGATTTTATCGGCCGGGTGCGTCCGGACGTTATAGTTCCGGTGCCGCTGTACCGTGGGAAACTGCGGAAAAGAGGATATAACCAGGCAGCATGTCTGGCAAGGGCTTTGGGCAGAAGCCTGGAACTGCCGGTAGATGAGAAACTGGTAAAACGGGTGAGAAATACAGCACCGATGAAGCATTTAAATCCCACAGAACGGCAAAATAATTTGAAAAAGGCTTTTATTATAGGCAGAAATGATGTAAAATTATATGACCGGATTATTCTGGTGGATGATATTTATACAACAGGTACGACCCTGGATGAGATCGCAGCACTGTTAAAAGAGCACGGAGTGTCAAAAGTGTATTGCGTGACATTGGCCTGTGGGTCTGGTGTATGATCAGGAAGGTGTGAGATACTATGAATATAAGAAATTGCAGAATGTGCGGACATATTTTTAACTATGTGGCAGGACCGTTTCTGTGCCCGCATTGCCGTGAGAAGATGGAAGCCAAGTTCCAGGAGGTAAAGGAATACATCCGTAATAACCCCGGTGTAAGTATTCAGGATGTATCGGAGAACTGTGACGTGGAGCCGTCCCAGATCCAGCAGTGGCTGAGAGAAGAGAGACTGGAACTGACAGAAGGATCCAGTATTCTGCTGAACTGTGAGAAATGCGGAGCACCGATCCGCAGCGGAAGATTTTGCGAAAAGTGCAAATATGATATGGCCATGGATCTGCAGAGTGTACTGCCGAAGAAGCCGACTGCGCCCCAGCAGAGCCCCAGAACATCCAGAGACGGAGAAAGAATGCGTTTTCTGTAAGCATTTGTAAGCGGAGGAATTATGCTGAACGAAGAAAAAGTCATACTGATGACGCAAATGGCATCTTATGAAGAGAATGAAGGCAAAAAGAATATGGCCATCGGCCGTTATTTCCGCAGTGACTACATCGCCATACAGGTGTTGAAGTCCATTCTGTGTGCGACGATCGCGTATGGAGTCTGCTTTGCGTTGTTTGTGTTCTATGATTTTGAGAATTTCATGCAGGATATTTACAAGATGGACCTGATCGGTTTTGGAAAAAATGTTCTGCTGTACTATGGAATAACGGTTGTAGTGTATGGAGTGGCATCTTATCTGATCTGCTCTCTGCGCTATGCACGGGCGAAAAAGAGCCTGAAATGCTATTATAACAATCTGAAGAAGTTGAATTCCATTTACAATGAGTAAACGGCCTACACAGATTGACCTGGAGGAAATATGACTGCTTTACTGGAATTAAGAGAGAATCTCAAGAAGATCTACAGCAGAAATGAAGCTTTTATTCTGCCGGTGATCAAGTTTTTACTCGGCGTTATCGTGCTGAGCATCATAAACGGCAAAATGGGATATATGACAAAGCTGGATAACATGGCCATCGTGCTGATCGTATCGCTGCTGTGTTCTTTCCTGCCCACCGGATTTATGGCTTTTTTTGCAATGATGTTTGCAGTGCTTCATATGTATGCACTCTCTATTGAAACCGCGGCGGTTGGGCTGGTTGTTTTCCTGTTGCTGTATCTGCTGTTTCTCAGATTTACCGCGAAGGAAGCACTGGTAGTGGTACTGACCCCGGTGCTTTGTATGCTGAAGCTGCCCTATGTGATGCCTGTGGCAATGGGACTGATCGGAACCCCGGCGTCCTGCGTATCTGTAGGCTGCGGTGTTGTGGTGTATTATCTGCTCCAGACGGTGATCACCAATGCTCCGACCATCAACTCCATGGGAGCAGAGGAAGCCACTGCCAAACTGCGCCTGCTGATTGACGGAATGTTGGGGAACAAGGCAATGCTGGTGATGATCGCAGCATTTGCCATTACCGTGATCGTGGTGTATCTGATCCGGAGAATGAGTGTGGATCACTCCTGGACCATTGCCATGGTTGCCGGCGTTATGATCGAAGTGATGATCCTGCTGGTGGGAGATCTGATGTACGATACCAATCTCTCCATCGTCAGCGCACTGTTAGGTGCCGTTGTTACGCTGATCGCCTGCAAGATCATAGAATTTTTCCGATTCTGTCTGGACTATAGCAGAACGGAGAAAGTACAGTTTGAAGATGACGAGTATTATTACTATGTAAAGGCAGTGCCCAAAATGACAGTTGCGGCGCCCACCAATACAGTGAAGAAAATCAATACACAGCGACGTCCGGCAGGTCAGCAGACCAGAACCTCCGGACAGGGTACGAGATCTGCAGGCCAGACCTACAGAAGTACGGCACATACCGGCAGGCCCTCAGAAGGAACAGGCCGAAGTGTTGTGACAGAACGTACCCCCGCCGGAAACGGAGTTCCTTACGGACAGCAGGGCGGTTACCGCGGACACGAGATGTCCGGTGGCAGAAGTGTCACCATAGGCGGCAATCACACGAATCCTCAGGATGACTCCGATGATTATGAAGAATTGTTCTGAAGGGATTAATGGAAAATGCAATTAGGGGATAAGCTGGCAGAATATATTAAAAATTTCAGCAGTTACCGCACAACCATGGATTTCGGCGATGTGGCCGAGATCCTGATCATTGCGGTACTACTGTATTATGCGTTAGTGTGGATGAAGACGACCCGGGCATGGGTATTGCTCAAGGGTCTGGTTGTCATCCTCATTTTTTTGCTGTTGGCTTATTTTTTCCGTATGACTACCATCCTGTGGATGGCCCAGAATGTCCTGGGATTTGCGGTGACAGCCCTCATAGTGGTGCTACAGCCGGAATTGAGAAAGGCATTGGAGGAACTGGGCAAGAAGAATATTATCAGTTCTGTATTACCTTTTGACAACAATCATCGTGTGGACGAGGGATTTTCCGAGAAGACCATTAATGAGATCACCAAAGCCTGTGTGGAGATGGGCAAGGTCAAGACCGGTGCCCTGATCGTTATCGAACAGAAGGTTTCCCTGCGGGATTATGAGAGAACGGGAATCGATGTGGATGGTATCGTGACCAGCCAGCTGCTGATCAATATTTTCGAGCACAACACCCCGCTGCATGACGGTGCTGTGATCGTACGGGGGAACCGGGTAGCCTCTGCCACCTGTTATCTGCCGCTGTCGGATAACCTGGGACTGAGCAAGGAACTGGGTACCAGACATCGTGCCGGTGTGGGTATCTCGGAGGTGACAGATTCCCTGACGGTGATCGTATCCGAAGAGACGGGTAAGATCAGCGTTGCATACGAAGGAAAGCTGGAGCGGAATCTGGATGCGGAGACTCTTCGCGACAGAATGCATAAGATCCTGAACAATACCGGAGAGGAACACAAAAATCTGCGAATCTGGAAGGGAAGGAGCCGTGAGAAGAAATGAAAAAATTACTGACACGTAATCTTGGACTGAAGCTTGCTTCTCTGGTGCTGGCCTTTGTATTGTGGTTTCTGGTGGCACAGATTTATGATCCGAAGGACACGGTAACCTTCAATAATATCCAGGTCAGACTGATTAACACAGATCTGCTGGAGCAAGAAGGAAAAGTATATGAGGTGCTGGACAACAGTAATTTGGTAAGAGTAACGGTAACAGGCCCCCAGAGTATTGTAAAATCCGAATTGCGCAGAAACGATATTGTAGCGGAAGCGGATATGAGCAAACTGACAGATATCAATACGATCGCCATCACTTATTATTGTGAGAATATCAGCAACGATTCCGTGGAGATCAGGGGTAATCACGATTCCGTGCGCCTGAATGTGGAAGAAAAGACCAGCAAATGGATCAAACTGGAGAGCACCACGCTGGGAGAGGTGGCATCCGGTTATATGATCGGCAATGTAACGTTGGATCAGACCAACATCGAAGTAACCGGACCTAAATCAGCGATCTCACAGATCGATCATGCCGGAGTGGACATCAATGTAGCAGATTCCACCAGCAGTCTGTCGGCTAATGTGGACATTAAGCTGTATGATGCGGACGACAATGAACTATCTCTGGAAACTGTCAAGAAAAACGTGGATTCTGCGCATATGACAGTAGAAGTGCTGGCAACGAAGGAAGTACCGGTAGAGATTGAATATATGGGTGTACCTGAGGACGGTTATATGGCTACCGGTGAAGTAGAGAGTAGCAGGTCTACAGTGAAGATCGCCGGAACGGCATCAGCACTGTTGGGAGTATCTGCCATTACCGTACCGGAGGATCGTATGAATATTACCGGACAGTCCAGCGATCTGGTGGATATCATTAATCTGAAGGAGTACCTGCCCGCTAACGTCAGACTGGCGGATAAGAGCTTTGACGGCAAGATCACTGCAACGGTATACATTGAACCGATCGCAACCAAGGACCTGTCCGTACCGGCAGAGAACATTACGATCAGCGGTGTGCCGGAGGGAATGGAGGCAGAGATCACTACAGAGGCGGAGACTTATGATATCACGGTATCCGGCCTGGACAGAGATATCAGTATTCTGCGGGATGATACGGTGACGGGAGTACTGGATCTGGAGAAATGGATGGATGACAACAATGTAGAAGAACTGACACCGGGAAATTACACGATCCCTGTGACGTTTAACCTGTCGGAGGATATCATGGTAGAAAATGATGTCAATATCCACATCCGACTGAAGAATCAGGATACAAATAATTAAAAGATAGAATGAGAGGTTTTTTATCATGGCTAGAATGTTTGGAACAGATGGTGTACGAGGAATTGCCAACGAGGAACTGACTCCGTTGCTTGCCATGCAACTGGGGCAGGCAGGAGCCTATGTACTTACGAAGGAAAATGAGCATAAACCCACGATCATGGTGGGTTGTGATACCAGAATTTCCGGAGATATGCTGGCGAATGCGTTGATGGCAGGAGCCTGCTCCGTAGGAGCCAACTGTGTCTACGTAGGTGTGATTCCCACTCCTGCGGTTGCTTATCTGACCAAGAAATACAAAGTAGATGCCGGCGTTGTGATCTCCGCATCCCACAATCCGGTAGAGTTCAATGGTATTAAATTCTTTGACGGTAACGGCTATAAGCTTCCCGATGCCATGGAAGATGAGATCGAGGCATTGATCCGTAACAATATGCCCGGTATCAAATTTCCCATCGGTCCCGGAGTCGGCAAGATCAAGTACCGTACCGATGCCAGAGAAGAGTACATCAATCATGCCATGAGAGCGGTCAATGTGGATCTGACCGGACTGAAGATCGTGGTGGATTGTGCAGAGGGTGCCTCTTTCTATACATCCGTAGAATGCCTGAAAGAACTGGGCGGCAGCGTGGTGGCCATTCACAACAATCCGGACGGTACCAATATCAATGCCAACTGTGGTTCCACCCATATGGAAGAACTGCAGGCCAGAGTGGTCTATGAAAAGGCCAATGTCGGTCTGGCCTTCGATGGAGACGCAGACAGACTGCTGGCTGTGGATGAGAACGGTAATATCGTCGATGGTGACCAGATCATGGCAATCGTAGGTAACTACATGAAGAGCAAGGGTACTCTGAAGAAGGATACCATCGTGGCAACCGTTATGAGTAATCTGGGATTCTTCCTGATGGCAGAGAAGAATGCCATCCATATGGAGAAGACCAAGGTAGGTGACCGCTATGTACTGGAGCGCATGAAGGAGATCGGCGCCAGCCTCGGCGGCGAACAGTCCGGTCACATTATTTTCCTGGATGAG
Organism: Clostridium sp. AF34-10BH; assembly: GCF_003478095.1. Classification (NCBI taxonomy): domain Bacteria; kingdom Bacillati; phylum Bacillota; class Clostridia; order Eubacteriales; family Clostridiaceae; genus Clostridium; species Clostridium sp. AF34-10BH. The sequence continues at coordinate 16,159 of NZ_QUEC01000011.1, read as the reverse complement.
AATACCACCGGAGACGGACTGCTCAGTGCACTGCATCTGCTGCAGGTCATGGTGGATACCGGAAAGCCTCTGTCAGAACTGGCTAAGGTGATGGAAGTACTGCCCCAGGCACTGGTAAATGCCAAAGTGGCCAATCACAAAAAAGAGAAATATATGGAATATCCGGAGATCGCAGCAGCCATTGGGAAACTGGAAGAAAAATTCGCCGGAGAGGGCCGTGTCCTGATCCGTCCTTCCGGAACCGAACCGCTGGTAAGAGTCATGATCGAAGGAAAGGATCAGCAGGTGATCCAAGAAGAAGCACGGAAGCTTGCCAACCTGATACAGGATATCATGTTCTAGCAGACAGATTCCGAAAGTTGTCTGGTAAAAGCCCTTGTGAATGCTTTTCATTCATGCTATGATAGAAATGTAAATGAAAAGTAAAATCATAAACACTAGAGAAAATAATGCAGAATAATATAGATATTGGAGGGTTTATTATATGGTAAGTCAGAAAGTCGTAATCAAGAATCCCACGGGTCTGCATCTGCGTCCCGCCGGAATTCTGTGCAAGGAGGCAATGCAGTTCAAGTCATTGATCACCTTCAAATTTCGTGAAAATACTGCAAATGCCAAGAGCGTACTCAGTGTATTGGGTGCTTGCGTAAAATGTGGGGATGAGATCGAATTCGTATGTGAGGGTGAGGATGAGGCAGAAGCCCTGAAGACCCTGGTAGAAGCCGTAGAGAACGGTCTGGGAGAATAACAGGATCGTCATAGAGGAACATTACAGAGGCTGTGCATATTGAAGATGCGCAGCCTTTTCCTATGGAACTGTCTTAAGCCATGGAAAAAATAGTTTCATACTCAAAGGATTTATGCTATGCTGTAACTATTCAGAGCGGATTTAGAAAATGTGATTCTGAATAGTTTATAGTACATGAGGGAGAGAAAATTAAATGGAAGAAAAAAGCATGAAGAAAAGTTTTTCCAGCTTAGGTTTCCGATTCCTGATCGGAACACTGGTCATCTACGCAGTGCAGATGGGAGTAATGACCATCGTAGGTGCGGTGAAGCCGGAATGGCTGCAGGACACCACCATAAGCCTGATCCTGGCAGTATTACCACTGTATCTTGTGGGTATGCCGGTTCTGATCGCTGTGGTAAAGCGGATGCCCGGGGAAGCACCCGCGAAGAAAAGCATTACACCGGGACAGTTTGTTCTGGCGCTGATCATGTGTTTTGCACTGATGTATTGTGGTAATCTGGTGGGAACGCTGATCACCACTGTCGTAGGGGCATTAAAAGGCTCCGCAGTGGACAATGCACTGATGACCTATGCCACCGGATCCAATATGATCGTGACATTTCTCTATATGGTGATCTGCGCGCCAATCCTTGAGGAATATATTTTCCGGAAACTGATCGTGGATCGTACCGTAAGATACGGACAGGGAGTAGCTGTTGTTCTGTCCGGTCTGATGTTCGGATTGTTCCATGGCAACCTGAATCAGTTTGCCTACGCATTTTTACTGGGAATGTTTCTGGCATTTCTGTATGTGAAGACCGGAGAACTGAAAGTGACCATCGGCTTGCACATGTGCATTAATTTTATGGGTGCCGTAGTCAGTGTACTGTTATTGAAAGCAATCCATCTGGAGGAATACCAGGAAGTCATTATGAACGGGGCAGATTCACAGGCTGTCATGGACTACATGATGAAGTACCTGCCGGGCTGGATCGGCTATATGATCTATGTATTGTTTATTCTGGCAGTATTGGTTACGGGAATCGTATTGTTCATTGTATATCGTAAGAAGCTGAAATTAGAGCCGGGACAGATTGCAAAGGGACGGAGATTCAAGACCGTGATCGGCAATCCGGGAATGATATGCTACTGTGTTTTCTGGATCGCCATGATCATTATCCAGATGTTCCCGGAGATTGTTACAGCAATTACGGGAAATCTGTAAAAAGAACGGCTGCGGCAGAACATCGCCGCAAAGGAGATCGGAAGTTATGTACGCATTTGACAGTAGAATACGTTACAGCGAGACAGACAGTGAAGGGTATCTTACGCTGGACGCATTACTGAATTATTTTCAGGATTGTTCCACCTTCCATTCGGAGGATGTGGGGCTGGGAATCGGTTATATGAAGGAGATTGGTCAGGTCTGGGTCCTTTCCTCCTGGCAGATCGTGGTGAACCGTTATCCGAAATTAGGGGAAAAAGTAAAGATCGTGACGCTGCCCTATGAGCTAAAAGTATTTTTGGGATACCGTAATTTTGCCATGCTGGATGAACAGGGAGAATATCTGGCGAAAGCCAACTCCTTATGGAGTCTGCTGGATGTCGGCACCGGCAAACCGGTAATGGTGAACGAAGCCATGCATAAGGGCTACGAAATAGACGAAAAGCTGGACATGGAGTATGCCCCCCGCAAAATTTCCGTGCCGGAAGGTGGAGAACTGTTGGAACCCATCGTGGTGAAAAAACATCACCTGGACACCAACCATCATGTAAACAATGGGCAGTATGTAAATATTGCCATGGAGTATCTGCCGGATGATTTTGTGATCCGTCAGATGCGGGCGGAATACAAGAAACAGGCATTCCTGGATGATGTATTGCATCCGTATGTAGTGTCTACAGAGAATGACTACGTCATCTGCCTGCAGGACGAAGCCAGGAAACCTTATGTATCAGTGGAATTTCAGGGACAGTAATCCTATGCTGTCAGAACAGGAGAGAACGTGGAATTGAGATTAGGCGAAAAACAGACGCTGGTAGTAGTGAAAAAAGTAGAATTCGGAGTGTATCTGGCAACGAAGGAAGCACCGGAGGACAAAGTGCTGCTGCCGGCGAAGCAGGTGCCGGAAGGAGCAAAGGTCGGAGATGAACTGGAAGTATTCCTGTACCGGGATTCCAGTGACCGTCTGATCTCTACGACGAGAACCCCGAAGCTGTGTATGGGACAGGTGGCTCTGCTCACTGTAGTACAGGTAGGGAAAGTAGGTGCTTTCCTGGACTGGGGACTGGAGAAGGATCTGCTCCTGCCCTTTAAGCAGCAGACCCGCAAGGTAAAGACCGGAGAACAGGTGCTGGCAGCCCTCTATATCGACAAGAGCGGCAGACTGTGTGCGACCATGAATGTCTATGAACATCTGCGCACGGACAGCCCGTACAAAAAAGACGATAAGGTAACCGGCCGGATCTATGAGATCAGCAAGAATTTCGGTGCGTTTGTGGCAGTGGATAACTGCTTTTCCGGACTGATCCCGAAAAAAGAACTGTTCGGAGATACCGAGCTCAGGATTGGCGATCAGGTCACTGCCAGAGTGGTAAAAGTGTTGGAAGACGGTAAGCTGACACTGAGTGTCCGGGAAAAAGCCTATCTGCAGATTCAGAAGGATGCGGAGAAGATCGAGAGACTGCTGGACAGCTATGAAGGTTCTCTGCCGTTTAATGATAAGGCGGCGCCGGAGGTCATTGCCCATGAGACCGGCATGAGCAAGAACGAGTTCAAGCGCGCGGTAGGACATCTGTTAAAAGAAGGCAAGATCCAGATCACGGAGAAAAATATTCGCAGGGTGCGTGGATAGTGTGGAAAAAACAAAAAAAGTGTGCTATAGTAAGAACATAATCTGAGAGATATGAACAGATACAGGAGGTGTTATCATGGATATCGCAGGATTATCAATGTCAATGGCTTCAAATAATCTGCAGACGAAAATCGGAACAGCTGTGCTGAGCAAGGCGATGGATACGAACGAAGCACTGGGACAGGGAATCGTCCAGATGATTGATTCCGCTGCTATGGAACGTAGCGTAACACCGGAACTTGGTGCGAATATCGATCTGCGGATTTAGCGCAGAAATAATACATAATAAACGCTAAGACAAAAAGAGTTCGGAATATTAGTTTTCCGAATTCTTTTTTTGCGCCTATTTAAAAGAAAAAGGCATTTTTACTAAAAAATGCATAAAAAACTATTGCATTTTTACCAGTTTTTCTGTAAATTTATATATGATATGGACTCTCATATTATTTTTCGGGGTTATAGCAAAAGAGAAGTATGTTTGGGGACTGAAGGAGCAGAAGATGATATCAAATCAGATTTTACAGAACACCATTGAAGGATTGAAAGGAATCGCCAGAGTGGAATTGTGTGTCATGGATGTGGATGGCAAGGAAGTAGCGGCCACCATGGATATGGGCAACTGTTCCAAGCCCGCGGTGGAATTCGCGGCATCACCGGCGGACTCCCAGGAGATCCAGGGATATCAGTATTTCAAGATCTATGATGAGCAGCAGCTGGAGTATATTCTCGTAGCCGGAGGTACCGGTGAGGATGTCTATATGATCGGCAAAATGGTTGCGTTTCAGATCCAGAATCTGCTGGTGGCCTATAAGGAGAGATTTGATAAGGACAATTTCATCAAGAATCTGCTGCTGGATAATCTGCTGCTGGTGGATATCTACAGCCGTTCCAAGAAGCTGCATATTCAGACAGACGTGCCCAGAGTGGTCATGATCGTGGAATCTGCGGGAGGCAAGGATAATAATGTCCTGGAACTGGCCAGAACTCATTTTGGCAGCAACAGCAAGGATTTCATCACAGCGGTAGACGAGAGCAACGTGATCGTGGTGAAGGAATTCGCAGAGACCGATACCGGCAAAGAAATTGAAAAATCGGCAAGAGCACTGGAAGCGGCTCTCCTGAAGGAAGGTATCCGTGAGATCCGTATTGCATACGGTACCATTGTACATGAGATCAAAGAAGTCAGCCGTTCCTACAAGGAAGCAAAGATGGCTCTGGATGTAGGTAAGATCTTCTTTGACGAGAGAGATATTATCGCATATAGTGAACTGGGAATCGGCCGTCTGATCTATCAGCTGCCCATTCCTCTGTGCAAAATGTTTATCCGTGAGATCTTCGGAGGCAAGAGCCCGGATGATTTTGACGAGGAGACCCTGACGACCATTTACAAGTTCTTCGAGAACAGCCTGAATGTGTCAGAGACCTCCAGACAGCTGTTTATTCACAGAAATACGCTGGTATATCGTCTGGATAAGTTACAGAAGAGTACAGGGCTGGATCTGCGGGTATTTGAAGATGCCATCACCTTCAAGATCGCATTGATGGTCGTAAAATACATGAAGTATATGGAAACATATGAGTATTGATTTCTTTGGCGAGAAAGCCTCAAATGAGCAAACAACAAGTTAACTTGTTGTTTAGAAGAGCATCGTAGATGCGATTTTGCGAATGAGGCTCTGAATAGGGATCAATATGGTAGCACAAAGGTAGCAACTGTCCGCAGGGTGGGATCTTACGGGCAATAGAAAGGCATGATCATAAAATGACAAGAAAAGAAACACAAAGGCTGAAAAGAGAGCGGATCATTGAGGAAAACGGAATCATTTTCCTGGACAACGTCAGCAAGTCTTATTCCTCAGGTTCTCCGGCACTGAATGGTGTGTCGTTAAGCATCGGAAGAGGGGAATTTGTATTTATTGTAGGTGACAGCGGATCCGGTAAATCCACGTTGATCAAATTACTGCTGCGGGAGCTTACAGCGACCAGCGGCAGTGTTTATGTTATGGGAAATGATCTGGCGAAATTAAAGCACAGGCAGATCCCCCGTTTTCGTCGTAACCTGGGTGTCGTATTCCAGGATTTCCGACTGCTGAATGACCGCAATGTCTATGAAAATGTAGCATTCGCACAGCGTATCGTAGAGACTCCCGTCAGTGAGATCCGCAGAAATGTTCCTGCGATTCTGGCAACTGTGGGACTGGCAGGCAAATATAAGGCCAAGACCAAACAGCTCTCCGGCGGTGAGCAGCAGCGTGTTGCACTGGCCAGAGCGCTGGTGAACAATCCTTCCGTACTGCTGGCAGATGAGCCCACCGGTAATCTGGATCCCAATAATTCCTGGGAGATCATGAAATTGCTGGAGGAGATCAATGAGAGCGGCACCACGGTAGTCGTGGTCACCCATAACCGCGAAATCGTCAATGCCATGCAGAAACGAGTGATCACCATGAAAAAAGGTGTGATCATCAGTGACGAAGAGAAGGGTGGGTATATCGATGAAGATTAGTACACTTTTTTATACGATCAAGCAGGGATTTGTCAATATTTTCCGGAATAAATGGTATTCTCTGGCATCCATTGCCACGATATCCGCATGCCTGTTTCTGTTTGGACTGTTCTATTGCATCGTGGCCAACTTTCAGAATATCCTGAAGACTGCAGAAGAAGGTGTATCCGTTACGGTATTTTTCCACAGTGATATGGATAACTGTGAGAGTCATATAGACGGACAGATCCCGTCCGAACAGCGCCTGGAAGAGATCGGACAGGAGATTGCCAAGCGTGCAGAGGTATCCGAGGTACAGTTCCAGTCTGCAGATGATGCATGGGCAACCTTCGGACCGGATTATTTCGGTGAGGATTATGCAGAAGGATTCCCCGAGAATCCACTGGCAGGAGAGGATACTTATGAGATTTTCCTGAGTGATGTCTCCATGCAGGATGCACTGGTGACCTGGCTGCAGTCCATTCCGGAGGTGCGCAAGGTCAACTATTCCGAAATGACAGCCAACACACTGAGCGGTCTGAACCTTCTGATCGCCTACGTGTCCATGGGAATCATCGTGATCCTGCTGGCAGTCAGCATCTTCCTGATCAGCAATACCGTAGCTATCGGTATTTCTGTCCGTTCTGCGGAGATCAATATTATGAAATATATCGGCGCTACCGACTTTTTCGTGCGTGCGCCCTTTGTGCTGGAAGGTATGCTGATCGGTCTGATCGGTGCAGCAGTACCGCTGGGACTGATCTATTCCCTTTACAATTATGCGTTGAACTATGTGATCAACCGTTTTATGGTACTCAGCGGCTTCCTGAATTTCCTGTCTGTGGACGAGATATTCCATTTCCTGATCCCGGTATCTCTGGGTGTCGGTGTGGGTATCGGTTTCCTGGGAAGTATCGCTACTGTAAGAAAGCATCTGCACGTGTAAATACAATTCCAGCAGATAACCCGGATCCTATTTGTCATGATGTGTGCGGAGTGTGGCTCTGCACTGCATCATGACATTTTAAGAATGGAGACTAAATCAAATTGAATAAAAAGAAAAAAGGCTTCCTGTGCCTGGCACTGTGCCTGATCCTGACGGTTTCCTTCGGCATGCAGGGATTGCGGGTAAATGCGACCAATATGTCATCCATTACCTCTGACAGTATCCGGGACAAACAGGATCAGATCAAACAGGCGGAAAAAGAACGTGAACAGATGAAAAGCAATCTGAGCAATTTGGAGCAGATCAAGAAAGACCTGGAGACACAGAAGACCAATCTGAAAAATTATGTAACCCAGCTGGATCAGAATCTGAGCCAGATCGAACAGAATATTGCGGATCTGAAAAATAAGATCACAGCAAAAGAAGAAGAAATTGCAAAGACCCAGGCGGAACTGGATGCGGCACTGGAGAGAGAAGAAAATCAGAAAGATGCCATGATCCGCCGCATAAGAATTATGTATGAGAAAGGGGATTCCTACATCCTCGATATGATGTTGAAAGCAGAAAGCTTCAGCGATTTCCTGAACCGGGCGGATTTCATGGATCTGATCATGGCTTATGACAGACAGCAATGGAAAGACTTCATGGAGAACCGCAAATATATTGAACTCTGCAAAGAGGAACTGGAAGCGGAGAAAGCCATTCTGGATGAGGCCAAGGCCGGCGTGGAACAGGAGCAGGCCAATATGGAGGCTCTGATCGACCAGAAGAACCGGGATATCACCGCTTACGAATCCGATATTACCAACAAGGAACAGGCCATCAAGGAATACAAGCAGTCCATTGCGGATCAGGATGCGGAGATTGCAGCCCTGGAGGCTGCCATTGCCGCAGAGAAAAAAAAGATCCTGGAGGCCAGTGGTACTGTGCTGACTTACGATGGCGGTACCTTTAAGTTCCCGCTGGCAACCTATACCCGGATCTCGGATGATTACGGCAACCGTATCCATCCGACACTGGGAATCGAACAGTTCCACAACGGCGTGGATTTCGCGGCGCCCAAGGGCACGGCTATTTATGCGGCCTATGACGGACAGGTGGTGGCAGCCACTTACAGCAACACCATGGGCAACTACGTGATGATCGACCATGGTGGTGGACTGTATACGATCTATATGCATGCCTCGGCATTATATGTATCCAAGGACGATATTGTGGTCAGAGGAGAGACGATAGCCGCAGTGGGCTCCACCGGACGTTCCACCGGCAACCATCTGCACTTCAGCGTGCGTAAGGATGGAGCTTACACATCCCCCTGGAACTACTTGTCGCAATAGATTGTCAATAGACAGAATCACGTGACTGCTTGCAGGCTAAGTGATCTGTCTATTAGACAATCAAACATACATGAGCAAGTAGGGCGATAGCCCGGAATGCGAATGTATGCAGCATTTCGAGAGTGCGAAGCACGGAGAAATGCGTGTTGCGACAAGAAGCAGGACGTGTTGCGACAATATCTTGGAAATAAAGGAGAGCATTTATGGAGGAAAATAAGGAACTGGAAACCACCACCGAAGAACAGGCTTCTGTAACTCCGGCGGCAAATAATGGCGAGAAAAAAGGCTTATTTCTCAGTGGCCTTATCGTTGGCTTTGCGGCCACGTTGCTGATCGTGGGCGGTATCTTTATCGCTTTTCAGATCCACAACATCATGACCATGAAGGATGATGTGGCAGCACAGGTATCCTATGGAGAAGATTCCGCGGTCAATGCACAGACCATTAAAAAACTGCAATTGCTGGAAGACACTGTGAAGGAGAACTTTTATCTGAGTGAGGTCACCAATGAACAGCTGGAAGACGGTATGTTCCGTGGCCTGATGGACTCTCTGGATGACCCGTATTCCGAGTACTATACCGCAGAGGAGCTGAATGAACTGACGGAACAGACACAGGGCATTTACTTTGGCATCGGTGCCTATGTCAGCATGGATTCCGAGACCAATCTGCCCAAGATCAGCGGCGTGATCGAAGGAGCACCGGCAGCTGATGTGGATTTGCGTGCCAACGATATTATCTATGAAGTGGACGGTGTCTCCACTGCAGGTAAGACGTTGACGGAAGCGGTGAATATGATCCGCGGAGAAGCCGGGACCACAGTGGATCTGACCATTGTCAGACAGGGCGCCGGGGATTATCTGCACGTCACCGTGGAGAGAGCCAAGGTAGAGAGTCCCACCGTAAAATACGAAATGTTGGATGACAATATGGCATATATCCAGATCGTGGAATTCGACGATGTGACCATAGACCAGTTTACCGATGCACTGGCAACCGTGAAGGGCTCCGGCATGGAAGGCCTGATCCTGGATCTGCGGGGCAATCCCGGTGGAAGTCTGGATGCAGTGGTTAAAATTGCCAGAAAGCTGCTCCCGGAAGGCATGATCGTATATACCGAGGACAAGGCAGGCAAGCGCACAGAGTATACCTGTGACGGCAAGACTCCTCTGGAAGTACCTCTGGTGGTACTGGTGGATATGAACAGTGCCAGTGCCTCCGAGATTTTGGCCGGAGCAATCCAGGACTACGGCGTTGGAACCCTGGTAGGTACCACGACCTTCGGTAAAGGAATCGTACAGCAGATCATGCCCTTCACCGACGGATCCGCCATCAAGATCACCATCAGCGCTTACTATACTCCCAATGGCCGCAATATCCACGGAACCGGTATTGAACCGGATGTGGAATGCGAGTTTGACGGGGAAGCATACTACAACAGTGATGATCCGGTGGACAATCAGCTGGAGAAGGCAAAAGAGGTCCTGAAAGAATTAATGAAATAAAAGTCTTGACAAAGCGCACAAAACTGTATAATATGTAACCCATAAAAACAAAGGCGTTTTTACCGGATCGGTAAAAGCGCCTTTTTCTATTATCAAAAATTCCTGCCCGGAACGTAGAATGGAGGAGCAAAATGATCAGACTGGAAAATGTATGTAAGAATTTCGGAGATCTCCAGGTACTGAAAAATGTAAATCTGGAAGTAAAAGAAGGCGAGAAGCTGGTTATCATCGGACCCTCCGGTTCCGGTAAATCCACCACCGTGCGATGCATGAATTTCCTGGAGGAGCCTACCAGTGGTCAAGTATATATTGATGGACAGAAGCTGACCCATGCGAACAAGACCAAGATCATCCGGGAGTCCATCTCCATGGTATTCCAGCAGTTCAACCTGTATCCGCATATGACGGTATTGAAGAACCTGACCATAGCACCCATGAAGCTGCATCACAAGAGCAAAAAGGAAGCCGAGGATCTGGCTTATCATTATCTGGATGTGGTAGGACTTAGGGATAAGGCTCATGTGTATCCCACAACACTTTCCGGCGGACAGCAGCAGAGAATCGCCATAGCGAGAGCCCTGTGTGCACAGACGAAGATCATTCTTTTCGATGAGCCGACTTCCGCACTGGATCCGGAGACAATCCAGGAAGTACTGGATGTCATGATCAAGCTGGCTAAGGAAAACATCACCATGGTAGTGGTTACCCACGAGATGGGATTTGCCAGACAGGTGGCGGACCGTATCGTATTCATGGCAGACGGACAGATCATTGAGGAAGGTACGCCGGATCATTTCTTCGACAATCCTTCCAACGAACGTGTAAAACAGTTCCTGGGCAAGATCATCCGTTAGACCGCAGCATTACATAACAGCAGGTCTATCCACGAAGTCATATTTACAGCATGTCAGTCAGAAGGCTTCGTGTTTAGATATATAAGTAAAGGGAATTAAAGGAGGAAAACGTTATGAAAAATCTAAGAAAATGGACTGCATTGGCAGCAGTCATGGCAATGACTGCAACTTTATTTACCGGATGCGGCAGCACTGATGCCTCCGCTTCCGGGGCAACAGCACCTGCAGCGGAAAGTACCGCAGCAGCAACCACAGAAACAGGAGCGGAAACTCCTGCAACAGACGGCGAGCTGGCAGCAGACGTACAGGCAATCGTAGACCGTGGTGTATTGAGAGTCGGCGTTAAAAATGCAGTAGTAGGCTTTGGCTTCCAGGATACCCTGACCGGTGAGTATTCCGGACTGGAGATCAGCCTGGCTGAGAAGATCGCAGAGAGCCTTGGCGTGGATGTAGAGTTCACCGCCGTAACCGCAGCTACAAGAACCGAGCTTCTGGATTCCGGCGATATTGACTGTGTACTGGCTACTTTCACCATCACCGATGAGAGAAAGCAGAGCTGGGATTTCTCCACTCCTTATTTTACAGACTATGTAACCGTACTGGTAGAGGATAAGAGCGGCATCAGCTCCCTGGCAGACCTGGTAGACAAGAAGGTCGGTGTATCCTCCGGATCCACTTCCGCAAAGGCACTGGTAAAGGCTATGATCGATGCAGGCCTGATCGATGGCAGCGGCTTTGATGCAGATACCTTTGATCCCGCACTGTGGACTACCGGAATCTCTTTCCAGCAGTATGATGACTACCCTGCAATCTCCACCGCACTGAGTGCCGGTGAAGTAGATGCCTTCTGTGTAGATAAGTCCATTCTGGCTATTTACAAGACTGACGGACGTTCCTACATCGACGACAAGTTCTCCCCTCAGGAATATGGCGTGGCTACCACCAAGGGTTCCGGCTTCTCTGCATACGTGGATGAACTGGTACAGGGATGGCTGGCAGACGGTACCATTGACAGCCTGATCACAGAGAACGGATTAGAGTAAAAAAGAAAAAAGTAACTGGGAGGAAACACTATGTCTGGTATTATTTCAGCAAGAGCCTGGGGCAAGGTCTGGGCGTACAGGAGCACATTCCTGTTAGGACTTCTGAATACTGTGGAGACAGCATTTTTTGCGATCCTGTTATCGCTGGCACTGGGTGTGATCTTTGGCCTGATGGCTACCAGCGGAAAAAAGGTATTGCAGATCATCAGCAGAGTCTATGTGGAGATCATGCAGAATACACCGATTTTGCTTCAGCTGTGTTTCTTCTACTATGCGCTGGCTTTTTCCGGTCACAGTATCGGAATCCTGCCGACAGGTATCGTTGCACTGGGCGTATACACCGGAGCCTATATGGCCGAGGTGGTGCGTGCGGGCATCGAGGCCGTCCCCAAGGGACAGTTCGAGGCGGCTGTGTCCCAGGGATTCACTTATGTGGAGCGGATGTATTATATTATCCTGCCCCAGAGCATCAAGATCATTCTGCCGCCCATGGTGAACCAGATCGTAAACCTGATCAAAAATACCTCCTGCCTGTATATTATCGGCGGAGCGGATCTGATCTCGCTGACTTACAGCTTTGTCACCGGTGAAAATACCGGTGGAGCCTATGCTCCGGCCTATCTGGTCAGTGGACTGTTATTTTTCGTTATATGTTATCCCCTCTCCAAGACAGCCAGTGTCTGGGAGATCCATCTGAAGAAAAGAGACCAGCGGGTGACATTTCAGAGAACAGAAGGGACGGTGACGGACAATGAGTAACCTGGAAGCAAGCTTTTCCATACTGGGACAGAAAGGTGTTATGGCCTACATTCTCAAAGGTACGGTATTCACTCTGATCATTGCCCTGATCGCTGTTGTGCTGGGAATCGTCATCGGTTCGGTACTGGCCCTGTGCAGAAACTACTGCACAAGCAAAAAGACGAAAATATTTGGCATGATTGCCACCGTATACATAGAAGTATTTCGAAATACACCGTTGCTGCTGTGGATTTTCATATGCCTGGTATTCTGCCCCTGCCCGGAGCTGTTCAACCGGAAACTGTTCGGGCTGACCACAGTAGAGACCAAGCTGTTGTTCAAGGCAGCAGTTGCTTTGATCCTGTTTACCTCTTCCGTTATTGCGGAGATCATCCGCGGAGGACTGAATTCCATCGCACATGGACAGTTTGAAGCCGGCCACGCACAGGGATTCAATGTGGTACAGGTCATGATCTATATTATTCTGCCGCAGGCTTACCGCAATGTCATTCCTACCCTGTTGAGTCAGGTGATCACCACCATCAAGGACTCTTCCTATCTGGCAAATGTGGCGACCATCGAACTGATGGCTCGGACCAAACAGCTGCTTTCCGCAGCCAGCCGTTACAATGGTACTGGCAATGTAAACGTATCGGATGTATTTGTGCTGTTTGGTGTAGCTGCATTGATCTATTTTATCATCAACTACACACTGTCCTGCGTGGTACGTACCATGCAGAAACGGCGGAAGAGACCGGTACGTGTGACCGCAGATTAAACGAGAAAAGAAAAGAGGATATCCATGGAACAGTATGTGATCACGATTTCAAGACAATTCGGAAGTATGGGGCGTTCCATTGCCAGGGAACTGTCCGAAATACTGGGAATAGAATTCCTGGACAGAGATATTGTGGAGGCTACGGCGAAGCGCATGGGCCTTCCGGTATCTGTCATCAGCGATGAAGAAGAGAGTATGAAGTCTACTTTCTTCCGGAGGCAGTATCCGCTCGGAATGGGAATGTCCAGCCTCAAGGATGAGATCTTTCTTACCCAGAAAAATATCATCCGGGATTTCGCAGCCAAGGGATCCTGCATCATTGTGGGACGCTGTGCGGACTATATTCTGGAGGATATCCCGAATCATCTGAATGTGTATGTCTATGCCCCCGATGAGTCAAGGCTGAAAAACTGTGTGGAGAACCTGCAGATGGATCCCCAGACGGCAAAGAAAATGATGCGGGATGTGGATGCTGCCAGAAATCGTTACCACAAAGCCTATATTCCCGGCTGGCAGAGCGTTTTCGACCATAAGGATCTCATGATCGACAGCAGCCGGTTCGGCATCGACGGCACAGCAAAGATTCTGGCAGACATTGTTAAAAACCAGTGGGGCTGACGGCCCACAGATTTTTGATCTGCGGAGACAGCGTGTCATAATCCCAGGTGCGGGAAGAATTGCTTACCCGATTGGGATCTTTGACGCAAAAGCCCGTGTCATCATAATCATAGAGCAGGATATAGTGGCCGGAGGTGGTGAAATCCCCCGGCCGCATGCTGCATACGATAAGTTTTCCCTGATCCAGGGCTGTTTTCATGCTGTTTTCACCCAGGGGAAGTTCCTTGCCGGACAGGCCGAGGGCAGGAAGCCCTTCGGTCCACAGGGACCAGCTGGTGCCATTTTCCGTATAATAACCGTTCTTTTCACAGTAGGAGGCAATCTCTCTCGGGGTGCCGTTCAAATCGTGGGTGAAATAGACATAGACCATGGACAGACAGGTGGGACCACAGCCGGCGAGACCGATGATGCTATCACCGTAGGACTCGTAGCCCCAGCGCTTGTCCCATTGCAGGAGCAGAGGCACCTGTCCAATGAGAACATCGGAAGCAAGATCGATGGACTGTCCCAGATAATTTTGTCTGTTGGGGTAGTCTGCCACGAAATCCGCGGCTTCGGCATTATTTTGGGCAAGATCGGCCAGTGCTTCCGTGATGCTTACGGTATCTGCGGTGGTAGAGAGACTTCCGGCAGCGTCAGATTCATTTTCTTCCCGCAGTGCAGCAAAATCATATTGGACAACCGGCAGATCATACCGGGCAGTCAGCTGATAATACAGATGATTGACGGCAGGAAGAATCTCATGGCCGTAATCCTGCCAGAAAGAGACTGCGGTCAGGAGCAACACGATGGCAAATGAGACCCGGAGGAAGCAGACTATGCGTTTTCTTCTGCGGATCGCCCGCTTCCTGCGGAGCATCTCCTGCCTGGAAATTCTGCGGCGGCGTTGTTGCACCGGAACCTGATAAGCTGCATTTGCATTCATAGAAATCCCTCCCGTTAGAACCTTTTTTGACAAAATAACCGTCTTTTCTATAGAAGAGTATAAAGGATTGTCCCATAAAAAGTCTTTTAAGCAGTTTTAAGCTTTTTGACAGATATCTTTAAGAATTCATGAAGATATGTTACAATAAAGCATGAACCAAAATCATTCGGAAAGGGGAAGGGACCGATGATCAGGAGAAAATATGTCCCGCTGCGCATTGTGCAGCCGGGGATGATGATCGATCAGGCAATCATAGACCGTGCAGGCCGTGTACTGATCGCCAGACGTACCCGACTGGAGGATTTCCATATCGATGCGCTGAAGAAAATGGGGGTTACAGGAATTTATACCTGTGAGGGTACAGAGGATGTGAAGCCGGCGGATGCGGACAAGCCGCAGGAACTGCCGGAACCATTACAGAAAAAATATGAACAGGTGAAGGTGAAGGATCCTGCCAAGGTACAGATCTCAGAGAGCGTGCGAAGCCGCGTGGCACAGGGAGTGCAGTATTTGTATCAGGATACGCAGTCACCGGATTTTACCAATGCTTCCCGGAGTATTACGGATGACCTGCTGCGGGCTATTGAGGATAATGATGCAGTAGCAGTGGATATCGGTGCATTGAAGATCAGTGATGAGTACACTTTCAAACATAGTGTGGATGTGGCAACGATGTCCATGATCGTGGCGCAGAAATACGGACTGGATGACAAGCAGGTCTACGAGATCGGAATCGCAGGACTTTTACATGATATCGGAAAATCAAAAGTACCCAATGAGATCCTGAATAAGGCGGCGCGGCTGACGGATGAAGAGTTTGCCATTATGAAGCAGCATTCCGTGTACGGATATCGTATTCTGCAGTCCAAGGAAGATCTGTCCATGGAGATCAAGCTGGGTGTGTTACAGCATCATGAGAAAATGAACGGAAAAGGATATCCTATGGGGATCACAGGGGACAAGATCGACCTGTTTGCCAGACTGATCTCTGTGTCGGATATTTATGATGCATTGGTGACGGAGCGGCCGTATAAGAAGCCGTTTTCTCCCAGAGATGCCGTGGAAATGATCATGTCCATGACGGAAGAGCTGGATATTACAGTTATGCGGTGCTTCCTGGAGAGCGTTATTCTCTATCCGGTAGGCACAGATGTGGCATTGAGCAACGGAGAGACCGCCCGTATTGTGGAGAACGTTCCCAATGCGGTGCTGCGCCCCAAAGTTCTGGGTCTCACCACCGGCAAAGTGTACGACCTCGCCAATGATGTGAAATGTGCGAATGTAATTATATTGTAAATGGAAAGTTAGCATAGCTACGAGCCATGCAAAAATAGAGTGGAACACC
>NZ_QUEC01000010.1:0-109737 GCF_003478095.1 Clostridium sp. AF34-10BH | reverse complement strand
TCAAAATGTGAAACTCGTTTACAAAACGGGAAACTCGGGTGACTATTGAGCACAAAAAGCACCTTCGAGGTGTTTTTTATTTGCTTCACAACAAAAAAAGGGCGGTTCACAACATCGCTGTTTATTGTAAAGAAAGATATGCCGAAAAATCAGTAAAGAGAAATCATGTTGTACGATTTTTAAGGAAACGGATTTCAGAATTTAAGCTCAAGGAGGCCAAATCATCTCCTCGCCATGGGGCTCGGATTTTGCTTCGCAAAACAAGGAGGATTAGAATGAGAATCAATGGATTTAGTGGGACAAATACGCAGACAGGAACAATGGGAATGACACAGGGGAATGATTCTGTAAGTAAAAATATTCAGAATCAGATTGCAAATGCACAGCAGAAGCTACAGGATTTATCATCGAATGAAGAAATGTCATTAGAGGATAAGATGAAAAAGCGTCAGGAGATACAGCAGGAGATTAACAATCTCAATCAGCAGTTAAGACAGCACCAGATCGAGCAGAGAAAGGAACAGCAGAGTAAAAATTCGTCATCTATGGATGATATGGTGGCTGGAACAAGTAACACTTCAAAAAAGAAAGACACCGGATTGTCACAGGCAAGTATGCAGGCGATGATCTCCGCAGATTCTTCCATGAAACAGGCAAAGGTGCAGGGAAGTATGGCAACACAGATACAGGGACGTGCCAGTGTGCTTGAATCTGAAATCAAACAGGATGCCGGAAAAGGAAATACTGAGAAGAAGGAAGAAGAACTGGCAGAGCTGCAGGCAAAGGCACAGTCTGCGACAGCAGCACAGATGTCTACACTTGCAGATGCAAATAAATCAGTAGAAGAAGCTGCAAAAGCGGAGAACAGCAATACAGAAGACACTGCAACAAAGAACAATACTGATAAATCCGAGAAAACACAGGAATCTGCGGGGGCTGCGGCAGAGGAGACAGACAGCGTAAAGAATACGGATATCAAAGGGGAAACACAGGTGACAGTAGAAACACCGACTCTGGAAAATGCACAGAATGCAACACAGCAGGCAGTGTATACACCGATTGATATTCGTTTATAGTTGGTAAAGGAGAATGGTATTATGTCAGAGATTAAGAGTTTTAGTGATTACACAAGTAAATATAACAGCAATGTAGATTATTCCGCATTATTTGGAGGAACTTCCGACAGTTCATCCGTAGGAAACACCAATATGCTTTCTGATTATGCTGCGATTAAAAACGGAAGCTATGGAAAACTTATGAAAGCATATTATGCAAAGCAGGATGCAGAAAAATTATCGGGGAAAGGCGATACTTCACAGAAGCTTACACTGATGAAAACAAGTGCGGATTCCCTGAAAAAATCAGCAGATGCACTAAACGATGCGTCACTCTGGGAAAAAAAGAAAATAAAAAAGAAGGATGAAAAGACCGGGGAAGAAACAGAGGTAGAGGATTATGACTGGGATGCAATTACCAAAAAAGTGAAATCTTTTATTGATGATTATAATGATGTTGTTAAGGAGGCAGGAGAATCCAATACAAAAGATGTCCTTAGAAATGCTTCATGGATGACAGGCATGACAGACAAAACCAGTCATTTACTTTCTAAAATAGGTATTACCATAGGAAAGGGTAACAAGCTGGAGCTGGATGAAGATGAATTGAAGAAAGCAGATATCAGTTCATTGAAAACGGTTTTTACAGGTTACAATTCCTTTGCAGGCAAAACAGCCCAGAAAGCAACTGGTATATCAAATGCTGCGAACCGCGCAAGTGCGACTTATACAAACAATGGTACATATTCTAAAAAGGATTCCTCTCTAACGTCAAGTAAGATAGATAAGGAAGTATAGGAATATTGTATGAGTGACTAATTTGAGCAAATGTATATCACTAATTAGTAAACATGAAAGTGAATAGGCGATTGCGAAATGTGAAAGGAGCGGATATGAAAATATTTCAAACACCTTCTTACGATAGGTTTTGTTTATTCGAAATGGAAAGAAAGAGTAAAGATTTCAGAGGTATGGATGACAATGTTGCTTATAAAAATAAGCAGATAGACAATGTAGAAATATCGAATGAAGGAAGGCGGGCATTGCGGGAAAAATTAAGAGAAGTAAAGCCAAAGGTTGAGGAACCGATAGGATATGAATTAACAATACAAGATACAAATGAGGTTGAATGGGAACATTATACTTCTATGAGAGAATATAGTGGACTGACGTTAAAAGACGGAAAATACAATCTAGAAGATGTGATGAAGTCTATGATGGATGCTTATGAAACGCGTTACAATTATATTGTGAAAGAACATGAGAATGGAGAACGTCGGATTTCTTATGATCTCACAGGAGAAAATTCATTAACACTTGATGAAGACTTGGCAGGTTTAGACAGGGCATATAATAAGCGATTAGCAAATCTGGCGGGATATATTGTATGTCAGCAGACAAATGACGGTTCTAAATTCTTTCAAACAACTAATGTGAAGAAGAATACAGCAGAACAAAAAGAATATATAGATACTGCGGTATCCATGATGGAGAAAGCACAAAAAAGATTTTTAGAAATGCGTGAAGAACCGAAATACACAGCAGGAATTGCAAAGAGTGTAATTGGGGATATTATGAGTAGCGATAAGAACTTTATGGAAACGACTCAGAGGTTATTTGCTAAAACAATATATCACAATGCTAAAAAAAATATTTTCTAGAGACATGAAAGGTTGTTTAATGTTGTAAGAGAATGTTGGCAGTTGTTATGAGACTTATATAAGGTAGGGGATAGTATGGTTACGGTAAATAATTATTACAACAATATACCAGTAGGCAGGGATTTAAATAATCTGCCAAACACTTCCAGTGCAGGTACAACTGTAGGTTATCAATATGATGGACTTACCGAGGAAGATCGTTTCGTACAAAAAGTTTTGCAGGAGCATTATGATAAAGTGTACAAAGAAAATTTGTCTCATTCTGATCCAATGGCATATATCGAATCAAAATATTGTGATGTGACCTCACCTAATTTTTGCTCATATATGACAGAAGATCAGCGTTCCATAGCTTACCGCAATGAGAAAAGAATGTTACAAACAGGGGGAAAATATTCGGCTGGATTTGCCCGGTATGATTATGCATTAAGAAATTACAAGGATGTATATACAGGTGCTTCAAGAAGTACAGGTTATATACGCAATACTGACAAGGAAAAGCAATATGCAAGAAGTGTTGTAAATCAGCAAATTTCAAATCTGTTTTCAAAAAATGGAATATCATTATCAAAACAAGCAGATTTGACATTTTCTATTGATCCATATACATATCAATTAACTGTGTCAGGAAATGCAGATAGAGACACATTATCGCAGATAGAAAAATTGCTGAATGAAGGAGATAATGCAAAAAATATTTGGACGCATGCGTGGATTTGTATGCATGATTCAGACAATGAAATTGTTAATTCGCAAGCAAATAGGACAAAGGCGAACCAATATTCTTTATGGCATGAAGTGTATGAGACAACAGGGTATGATGCACGCAATGCGACATATAGAAATGGTACTTTTATTGCAGAGGATGGCACAGATTTACTTGCCTTGTTTAAGGCAAAGGCTAAAAATGGCGCAGGGTATGAACTTTATTCTAATAGATGGTTGGAATATGCTAAGAATGGCTGGAAAAAAGAAAATGATTTAGTATTGAAAATAGGATTTGACAGCAGTGGATTGTATGATATAGGGCAGGAAAGAGGGTATGGAGCAACGCAGAATATGTGGATGAAAGGTATTAGTCAAAGTATATTTGAAGCTAGCGTGTGATCAATATTATATTGATTCTGAGAGAAATCCAACAGGTGGCATAGTTGGAAGGACTCCGAATAATGAAAGGAGTTAATATGGCAGTTACAGGAATAGGAACATATTCGTCATATACGAATAGTTATGGCAATACACAAAATGCTGGAAACAAAACGGGCAGGACATATAAGAATGCTCATGAATATAAGAACTATTTAACACAAAAATACGATTGTTTACGAAGCAGGGATTATTCTGTAAATATAAACAGTTCTCTTTTGTCAAAGGCTATGGGAGATGAAAAGACAAAACAATGGTTGGAGTACAATTTATCGCTAATACCAAAAACAATAGAACAGTCAAGAGCTTATGTGGCAGCAAGAGGAGCAAAGATACTGAGTTATAGTATTACTATAGATGGATATGATAGTATGAGTTCTGTAATGTGTACTCAAGATGAAGTTGATCCTGGAACAGAAAAAGCAAGGAAAGAACTTGAAGAAAGACTCGTGAAAAGGAAAGCAGAAAAGAAAGAGACAGAGGAAAGACTGGAAAAACAGCGTGCCGAAAAACAGGAGCAGGAAGAACGGCAATATAATCTGAAAATTGATGGAAAAGATGTAACTGACCTGACAGGAAAAATGGTGGAATTGCTAGGTACTTCAACTTCTATAGGAGTGATGGAAAATGGAGTTTCGACATTTGATGTGCTGGCATAGGAACTTTGATATGAAACCGTAAGGTGTGCAATTAAAATAATGACTTATGCTAGAACATAAAATAGACAAAAATAAATTTGCAATGTGGAAACAGACAGGGAGGCTGTTTTATGTCAAGGATAACGGATTATGCTTTTTTATTTCAGAAATCATTTGGAACATCAGGAGTAAATGCAATAGGTAGTTTTCAGTTGTCACAGCTTAATAGCAGTTCTGTTCAATCACAGCTAAAAGCTGCTGGAATTAATACGAACAGTAAACAGTATAAAGCAGCTATTAAGAAGATGATGTCTGCCGGAAATGGTGCGATGTATGGCAATATTCAGGGAATAAAAAATCTGATGAGTCATTATGATAAGGATGGAGATTATATTAATCCTGTAAATGGATTGGCAGGACTTTTGGTGACAGATGACAACGAGAATTCGAGAAGAAGGATCATATCAATTCCGGATAGCAGCAAAGAAGAAATGTATGAACTGACAAAAAAAGAATTTCTGCGTGAAAATGGTGTATGCAATGGTGATACAACAAAACGAACAGATGTGTATAACAATTTGTATCGCAAAATGTCCAAAAAGGACAGGCTGGCTGCCGGGTACACCCTTGAAAAATATGAGAGAATTTACAGACAGGCTTTTTATGATGCCGCAAAAAAGGCTGATCCTAACTGGGAAATTGGTAAGCCAATCAAAGCTGGAGCACTTGATGATGTTACAAGAGAGACTGCAGAGACAGGAAAATCCCCTGCACAGGCAACACTTGATACTAAAATCTAAAGCGTATAAACTATTCTTTTTGAGAAACAAAGGTAATCAGCTATATTGAATTAACAGATGGTATAAAAGTAATGGAAGGCTCTCTTATGAAAATAGAAGCAATTTCATAAAATCTTACTTACACACTTGACAATATCCCTCTGAGGAAACAGATGAAAAAGATATTACAGAGAATCGGACTGCTGGCAGCGGCGGTGCTGCTGCTGTGGGGTTGGCAGGGGATGAATGCTAAGGCGGACGATTATACGGGAAACTGGACAGTTGATAGAACCGGATTAAAAAACTGTCATATAATGCTAAGTACTATGATAGATAGTAAAATGTATGATTGTTTTTCTATATACCCGGGAGATGACAGTTATAATGGAAAAGAATATTGGTTTTTGACAGCACCGAAAGTTGTATATTCTACGGATGATGTTAATGAAATAGAAGCAAGTGCAACCTATGACAGCGTTCAACAATGTTATTATTATCGGCTTCCAAATCATGGAACAGGTAAAATAGTTATGACAGGTGAAGCAGTCAATCTGGAATTTCATTCTAGCTTGTCGGAACCGGCACAGTTGGTTTCAAATGATGAGAAATCTTATTTTTTGTATGATTTAAAAATAAATTCATATTATGATTTTTCTAAAGTAAATGTTTCATTTAATTTCTATGATGGAGCGGGTTACCGTGCAGATGACATTTTTCTTGCTAAAATCATAAATTATAGTGAAGATAACAGAACTGCAACAGTGAAGATTAGCTATAAAACAGAAAACTGTGCCAAAGTGGCGGGATATAAGGTGTATGCAAAAGCAGTATATGATGATCCACAAGGGGATGAACATAGGAAAACAGATATAATGTCGTTTAATGTTGGCACAGTTGATCGGACAATCTCCAGTCTGGACATGGTAGTCACCCCACCGGTAGCCGGACAGCCCTTACCTAAAAAATGGCAGATTAATACGGAAGGAATTACTGATGTTACGAAGAACAGTATTTTGTGGTTGAAAGAGGGAAATGAGAATGAGGCGGCAATCGGCAATGCTGAACCGAACACAACGTATTATGCAATTCTGACCTTGGTTGCAGAACGTGGCTATAAATTCAATCATGACAGCATCTGGATTGTCACAAATCCACAAGTGGAGTATACGTCAATTGACTTAGCTGAGGGACGGTATCTGACATTGAAATATACCTTTACAACGGGAGAGATTACAAATACTACAGATAATACAGATACATCAGCTTCTGACAGTGGTACCGATGACAGCCAGGAAGATCCCTATAAGATCATCGAAGGCACCAAGGGTACCTGGAACGGCAGCACCACGGAAGGCCTGACCATCCGCGGCGATGGTGATTTTGCTAAATTCGCCGGTGTCCGTGTAGACGGCAACTGGATCCCCAGTGCCCACTACGAAGCAAAATCAGGTTCCACTATCGTGACCCTGAAGCCTTCCTACCTGGCATCCCTGTCAGAGGGTGAACATACTGTGGACACCATGTGGATCGATGATTCCGCCAGCACCACATTTACAGTAGCTGCAAACACCGCAGCTGCACAGCCGGAGCTGGACAGCGTGCCCAAGACCGGAGAAGGTGTGATGGGATGGATGCCCGAGGTACTGCTGTTTGCAGCTGCAGGTCTGGTGACATTCGGCGGACTTCTCTGCAGACGTAGTAAAATTCAACTTTAAAGGGAAAAACCACATAAAGATTGTGTAAAAAGTAGATATATTTTTAAATTGACGAGCACATGGCTGTTGGATATACTATAACTGTATCGCGTTTTAAACGACGTGATACGGAAAGCAGGATCCGACAGCCATGAGCAGTTTACAAAAGAAAGAAACATTATTAATCGTTGATGATTCAAAATTTCAAAGAGTAGTGATCAGACAGTCTCTCGGGGAGCATTTTAACTTCGCAGAGGCTGTTTCCGGTGAAGAATGTCTTACGATCATGGAGAAGGAAAGCGATGCCATTGATCTGGTGCTGCTGGATCTGGTCATGCCGGGGATCGACGGCTTTGAAGTACTGCGCCGCAGACAGAATATGGAGGGCTTCAAGGACACGCCGGTTATCGTTCTGACGAATACGGAATCGGTGTCTTCCCAGTCGGAAGCATTTGCACTGGGGGCGGATGAATTCATTATCAAACCGGTAGATACCCGGATAGCGCTTACCCGCATCAACAATACACTGGGGGTAAAACGCAGGTTGCAGAATAGCAGAGATGAGCAGAAGGCCTGGAAGACAAAGTCGCAGATCGACGAGATGACCAGTCTGTTCAACAAGATGACAGTAGAGAAGCTGATCACGAAGACTCTGACAGAGCATGAGAATGGCCTGCATGCTCTTATGGTGATAGATATCGATAATTTCAAATCCGTAAATGATGTATACGGTCATACTATGGGAGACCATGTGATCAGCGTCATTGCAGGAGTCATTTCTTCACAGTTCCGCAGCACAGATTATGTGGGACGTATGGGTGGAGATGAGTTCGCAGTATTGATGGGAGACATTCCGTCCAAAGAGATCGCACTGATCAAGGCAGAGAATCTGGTCAACCTCGTAAAATATAAAGAGAACTTATCCATACCGGAAAATATATCCATCAGTGTGGGAATAGCATTTTCCGATCCAGAGGATCATTGCTACTATGATCTTGCGGCAAAAGCAGATCAGGCATTGTATGTATCCAAGAAGTCGGGAAAAGGACGCTACAGCGTGTTCGGTGAGGAAAATCAGACCCCTGATCAGAAATTACAGGCTTTTGTGTGGTCATCCTCCCGTAATGTTACCAGCATGCTGGAGTTTGCACTGCCGGAGTTTGTTCATCTGAAGAAAGTAATCTCGGTGGAAGAGATCAGAGAGAACATGGGAGAGAAGACCGGCGAAGACATTCTGGGACTGTTCGTGGATGTATCAGAAGAAGAGGACGGAGGACAGGCACGCTGGCAGGAACTTGGAGAATTACAGAGAGAACATGCGCTTCCCATGATCGCCATCTGCAAGGAGGGGAATCTTGTACAGATGAAATGTGCGTTGGAGACGGAAGTAATCCAGGATCTTTTGCTGGCTCCGCTGGAAGCAAATGCATTGAAGCGGCGTGTGAAGATCTGGATGCAAAATTGCAAGCTGCGATAAACTTTGTTATAATTGACTGGAGCATATCTTAGAATGTGCTTCAGTCTTTTGGTATCTTTGCAATAGAAACAGAGGATGTAATATTATGGATTTGTTTGAATACATGAGAAGCACCAATATGGAAAAGGAAGCTCCACTGGCGGCCAGAATGCGTCCCAGAACCTTGGATGAGGTCGTGGGACAGGAGCATATTATCGGCAAGGACAAGCTTCTGTATCGTGCCATCAAGGCGGACAAGATCAGCTCCATCATTTTCTACGGACCGCCCGGCACCGGCAAGACGACGCTGGCGAAAGTCATCGCCAATACTACCAGTGCTGAATTTCAACAGATTAATGCCACAGTGGCGGGCAAAAAGGATATGGAAGAAGTGGTGGCAAAGGCGAAGGAACTGCAGGGAATGTACAGGAAGCGTACAATTCTGTTCATTGACGAGATCCACCGTTTCAATAAAGGACAACAGGATTATCTGCTCCCGTATGTGGAGGACGGTACGATCATTCTCATAGGAGCTACCACAGAGAATCCCTATTTTGAAGTCAACGGCGCTCTGATCTCCCGCTCGGTGATCTTTGAATTGAAGCCGATTCCGAGGGAAGCCATCAAAGAGCTTTTGAAAAAAGCAGTCTACGATACAGACCGGGGAATGGGAGCCTACAACGGCACCATAGACGAGGATGCACTGGATTTTCTGGCAGATATCTCCGGCGGCGATGCCAGGCATGCACTGAATGCTATTGAACTGGGCATCATGACCACAGAACCGGGACCGGATGGCAAGATCCATATTACGCTCGACGTGGCACAGCAGTGTATTCAGAAGAGAGCGGCGAGATACGATAAAAACGGTGACAACCACTACGATACGATTTCTGCATTTATCAAGAGTATGCGGGGGTCAGATCCGGATGCGGCAGTATATTATCTGGCAAGGATGTTAAATGCTGGCGAAAGCGTTACTTTTATTGCAAGACGTATTATGATCTGTGCATCGGAGGATGTGGGCAATGCGGATCCCCAGGCACTGGTGATGGCAGTGAATGCTTCTCTGGCGGTGGAGCGGGTAGGCATGCCGGAGGCGCAGATCATTCTGGCGCAGGCAGTGACTTATATTGCTACAGCACCCAAGAGCAATCGTAGCTGCGAAGCGGTATTTCAGGCGATGCAGGAAGTACAGGCCACAGGAGATCTGCCGATCCCCGCACACTTGCAGGATGCACATTATAAAGGAGCAGCAAAATTGGGACACGGAACAGGATATAAATATGCACATGATTACCCGAATGACTATGTGGAACAGCAGTATCTGCCCTATGAATTAAGTGGCAGGGAGTTCTATCAGCCCTCGGGTAACGGTTATGAGGTGAAGATCAGAGAGCATATGGCGAGAATCAAAAAAGAAGCCGCAGAGGCTTCTTCTAAAAACAAAGAATCATAAAATCAGGTACCTGATTGCGGGATTAGAACAACTCCGTAATCAGGTATTTGTATATTTCCTGATTTTTTTTCTGCCAGTTGTCGCAGATAGCAGCCGCAGTTTCTTCCACGGGAACGGATAATGTGATGTCCACCAGATTGATACCGCGGTCTTTTGCTACCAGATGAGCCTCGTATTCACCGGAGGTGGATTTATAATAATCCCCCAGCACAGAGACTTCGTTGCGCAGGGTGAACTCGTTTTCCTGAAAATAGCTGTCAATTTCCTGCTTGATGGTATCACCGATGCGGTTCTCGAAGAAATTCAGAGTTTCCTTGCCCTCGGCAGTGATGGACAGGTGGGTCCGGTTGCGGATCGACTGGGTGGCGATCATTCCGGCATCCGTCAGTTCATTGATGACCTGCTGCAGGGTCAGGAAGTTCGTGTATTCCTTTCCAAGGATAAAATCGCTGACCTGTGCGGCCGTGAGAGGGAAAGTCACACGGTTCAGCATGTAGAGAACGATAAGTTTATATAAAGTAAGCGGATCTTGTAACATAATGGGATAACAGCCTTTCTAATGTTTATCTTTATTTATTGCTTCATAAAGGTCACCCTGACGGATGCCCTGTTCTTTCATACGGTGGTGCAGTGAGTTCAGTACCTTTCGTTTGTCCAGACTCCATTTCGGAGCGATCAGCAGATCTTTTGGCCCATCACCGGTGACCCGGTGGATCACGATATCCGGAGACAGGTGGGCGAGGCAGGAGACCAACAGATCCAGATAATGTTCCGGAGTCAGTGCCTCAAATATTCCCTTTTCATAATCCTCTGCCAGATCGGTATTTTTTAAAATATGTAGTAACTGGAGCTTGATGCCAAAGGGAGCAATATGGTTTAAGTATTTCATGGTTTCCAGTACCTGTCGGTCGGTCTCTCCGGGGAGTCCCAGAATCGTATGGACGATAAAAGGGATTTTGAGTGTCTTCAGATTGGTACAGGCTTTCTCAAAGCAGGACAGGGGATAGCCTCTGCGGATATAGTGGGCAGTCTCTTCGTGGATTGTCTGTAATCCCAGTTCGATCCAGAGGAATTTGTCCGGATATTCACCTTTTAATTTTGCAAGCAGAGCCAGTACTTCCGGCCCCAGACAATCCGGCCTGGTGGCAATGGAGATGCCGCAGACTTTGGGATGGCTCAGGGCAGAACGATACACCTCTTCCAGATAGGGGAGAGGTGCATAAGTGTTGGTGTATGCCTGAAAATAGGCGATCAGGTCATGACCGGTCACTTTATCACCGAATTTTGCCATGCCTTCCGCAATCTGTTCCTCCATAGTCTTCCCGGCAATGTCCACAGCAAAGTCACCGCTGCCGCCGGAGCTACAGAAGATACAGCCCCGAGTGTCCAGAGTTCCGTCCCGATTGGGACAGGACATCCGGGCATTCAGGGCTATTTTATAGCATTTATGGTGAAACATATTTTTGCAATAGGAATCCAGAGAGTAGTAGGGCTTGCCGTGCCAGTCTCTCACAATGCTGTCCGAACACATTAGCGGATGTGGCTCTTTACAGCGTTTGCCACAACTTCGGCTACCTGGGGATCAAATGCTTCCGGCATGATATTGTCATCGGAGAGCTTGTCTGCGGGTACCAGACCGGCAATGGCTTCGGCAGCGGCCAGTTTCATCTCTTCGGTGATCTGGGTAGCACGACCTTCCAGAGCACCCTTGAAGATACCGGGGAAAGCAACCACATTGTTCACCTGATTGGGAAAATCACTGCGTCCGGTTCCTACGACACGGGCACCGGCAGCCTTGGCTACATCCGGCATGATCTCGGGAATGGGATTCGCCATGGCAAACAGGATGGAATCGCGGTTCATGGAAGCTACCATCTTGGGAGTGACGATGTTCGGAGCGGAAACACCGATGAAGATATCGGCACCTTTCAGAGCATCGGCCAGAGAGCCGGTCTCGTTGTTTAAGTTAGTCACTTCGGTCATCTTTTTCTGCATCCAGTTCAGGCCTTCGGTATCTTTGGAGACAATACCTACCTTGTCACACATGATGATATTGGGGAAACCGTAGGTCAGAAGCAGTTTGGTGATAGCCACCCCGGCGCTTCCGGCACCGTTTACCACTACGCGGCAGTCTTCCTTTTTCTTACCGACTACCTTCAGGGCGTTGATGACACCGGCCAGAACGACGATGGCAGTACCGTGCTGGTCATCATGGAATACGGGGATGTCCAGAATCTCCTTCAGACGTTCCTCAATTTCGAAACAACGGGGAGCACTGATGTCTTCCAGATTGATGCCGCCGAAGCCGGGAGCCAGATAGGTCACAGCCTTGATGATCTCTTCGGTATCCTGGGTGTCCAGACAGATGGGGACAGCATTTACATTACCGAATTCTTTGAAGAGGACTGCCTTGCCTTCCATAACGGGCATGGCTGCGTAGGGACCGATGTTGCCAAGACCAAGAACCGCGCTTCCGTCGGAGACAACGGCTACGGTGTTGGCCTTCATGGTGTATTTGTAAGCAGCTTCCTTGTCCTGGGCGATTACTTTGCAGGGCTCCGCAACACCGGGAGTATAAGCAATAGCCAGATCCTCACGGGTCTTGACGGGAGTCTTGGACACGGTCTCCAGTTTACCGTTCCATTTTTCATGCATCAGTAACGCTTTTTCATTGGTTGTCATGACAATACCTCTCTTATTTTTTGTTTGGTCATTACTTCATATAATCATGGATGATTTGCCGGATACGAAATCCGGACGCTATTCATAATGATATAATAGAATCGATATCTTCGCAAGGATTTAGCACCACTTTTACAAAAAATAAAATTTTTATTTTGGGACTTCCTATTTGGAAAGAAATGTATTATAATGGCTTCAGATGCAGTTTTAATATCTTTTTATTCAACTGACATGTCGAATGTAAATCGGATGTAATTCCCCTTAGTTAACAGCTATATAGTAAATCTTATTTCCATAGGAGGGTATATGAGAGAAAAATATGAATCACTTGCATTAGTTCAGTTAAAGGAGCTGGCAAAAGTACGTGGCCTGAAGGGAACTTCCACAATGAAAAAGGCAGATCTGGTAGAAGCTATGCTTGCAGAAGATGAGCGCCTGAAAAAAGAGGAAGAAGCTAAGGCAGCGGAAGAGAAACAGGAGGCTGCTAAGAGCGAAGAGGCAGAGAAGCCGGAGAGAACAGAACGCCCTGTCAGACAGGAGAGGAATTACAGACAGGACAGATATGATAGACAGGATAGAAATGACAGAAACTATCGGACAGACCGTACCGAGCGTACGGATCGTGCAGAACGCACTGACCGTTCCGAAACCGGTACAGAGATGGTCGGCGTAAGAAGTGAAGCTTACACCAGAGAGCGTACCTTCAATCCGAATAACGTGGCATACGATGAGAGCCAGTATCCCAAGGAACTGGACAGCGGTATCGAAGCCAGCGGTATCTTAGAGGTTATGCCGGATGGTTACGGATTTATCCGTTGCGAGAATTATATGCCCGGTGAGAACGATGTGTATGTGGCTCCCAGCCAGATCCGCCGTTTCGGACTGAAGACCGGTGATATCCTGAAGGGCAACAAGAGAATCAAGACCCAGCAGGAGAAGTTCAGTGCACTGCTGTTCGTCAAGAGCATCAACGGTTATACAGTGGAAGAGTCAGCCAAGAGAATGGCATTCGAGGATATGACGCCGATCTTCCCGGATGAGCGCATCAAGATGGAGACTCCCGGCTGCAGCGTGGCTATGAGAGTCATGGATCTGGTAAGCCCTGTCGGTAAGGGACAGCGTGGTATGATCGTATCCCCGCCCAAGGCTGGTAAGACCACACTGTTGAAGGAAGTGGCAAAGTCTATTTTGAACGGTAACCCCAAGATGCACATGCTGATCCTGCTGATCGATGAGCGTCCCGAGGAAGTTACCGATATTAAGGAAGCAATCCACGGAGACAATGTGGAAGTGATCTATTCCACCTTCGATGAGCTTCCCGAGCACCACAAGAGAGTATCAGAGATGGTGATCGAGCGTGCAAAGCGTCTCGTAGAACATAAGAAGGATGTCGTGATCCTGCTTGACAGTATCACCCGTCTGACCAGAGCGTACAACCTGGTGGTTCCCCCCAGCGGACGTACTCTGTCCGGTGGTCTCGATCCCGCCGCACTCCACATGCCCAAGAGATTCTTCGGTGCAGCCCGTAATATGCGTGAGGGAGGAAGCCTGACCATTCTGGCCACCGCACTGGTAGAGACCGGAAGCAAGATGGATGATGTGGTATACGAGGAATTCAAGGGAACCGGTAATATGGAAATGGTTCTGGACAGAAAGCTGTCCGAGAAACGTATTTTCCCGGCTATCGATCTGGCAAAATCCGGCACCAGAAGAGAGGATCTGTTGCTGACACCGGAAGAACTGGAAGCCATCAATATCATGCGTAAGGCCCTGAATGGCTTAAAGCCCGACGAAGCTACCGACCGCATCCTTGATATGTTCTCCCATACCCGCAATAATGTGGAATTTGTGAATATGGTGAAGAAGAACCGGTTTATCTAGGCAAGAGATAGAAAATTGACAAAAATTGGAAATGATGGCAGAATATATACCTTTACGATGTGCCATAATTGTGCTACAATTATGGCATAAAGGAGGTGCTATTATGCCATTGATCATGCCAATCAGAGATTTGAGAAAAACAAGTGAAATATCCGAATTAGCACATACAAAGCAGGAACCGATTTTTATTACTAAGAATGGCTACAGCGATCTGGTAGTGATGAGCGCAGAACTTTATGAGCATTTTGCACGAATTCATAAAATCGACCAGGCCATCTGTGAGGCGGAAGAGGAAGTTGCTGCGGGTGCGGATACGATGGATATGGATGTCGCAATGGAACGGCTAGACAAAAAATATTATGGTTAAATACCATATAAAGTTGTATCCGAGAGCATATCGTGATATGGAAGAAATCTACAGGTATATCGCCATAGAAAAACAGGTTCCGGAAAATGCAAAAGCACAAACAGACAGAATTTGGAGAGCGATAAAAAAACTGGAGACTTTTCCCGGTTCACATCAGGATAGATTAGAGGGAAAGTATGCCGGAAAGGGGTATAAACAGCTTCTGGTCGATAATTATATGGCAATTTATAAGATTGATGAGACTGAAAAAACAGTTTATGTCATTACAGTGCAATATCAGAGGAGAAATATGTAAAAATAGGTCTTGCGTCGTGTAAACTCTTATGGTACAATAATACCGCTGTTTGTGGTTCCATAAGCAGTGAGGATGAGAACAAGAACTTATACACGACATTTTTATAGAGAGGTGAAAGAAATGAAAGAAGGAATCCATCCCGCTTACTACCAGGCAACTGTAACCTGCAACTGTGGTAACACATTTGTAACCGGCTCCACCAAGCCCGAGCTTCACGTAGAAGTTTGCTCCAAGTGTCATTCATTCTACACTGGCCAGCAGAAGTCTGCAAGAACCGATGGCCGTATTGATAAGTTCAATAAGAAATACGGTGTTAAATAAGATTGCAAGCGAAAGGTTGAGGTATTCTTATCTCAACCTTTTCTTGTCGTATAGGAAACTATGTTCCTATTTAATACTGCATTTATAAGGATGAGGTTTTATGGCTAGAAGAAAGAGTCGTTATTCCGGTATCGGCGGACAGGCCGTGCTGGAAGGCGTTATGATGAAAAATAAAGAGAAGTATGCGGTAGCGGTCCGCAAGCCGGACGGCGAGATTGAAGTGGAAGTGGAGACCTATCAGGGTCTGGCTCACGGAAGTAAGTTCAAGGAGCTTCCCTTTATCCGTGGTATCTTTAATTTCCTGGATTCCCTGATCCTGGGAACCAGAGCATTGAATTATTCCGCTTCCTTCTATGAAGAAGAGGAAGGCAAAGAAACGAAATTCGATAAGGCAATGGACAAGATGAGCGGTGGCAACGGAGAAAAGCTGCTGTCCGGTATTGTGACGGTGATCTCTATTATGTTGGCAGTAGGCATCTTTATCGTATTGCCGTATTTCATTTCCTCTCTGTTTGAGAGCTTTATCCGCAACCGCTCCCTGATGGCGATTATTGAGGGTGTGATCCGTATTGCTCTGTTTTTGCTGTATGTATGGGGCATCAGCGCCATGAAGGATATCCGCAGGCTGTACCAGTATCATGGGGCGGAGCACAAATGCATCAACTGTATCGAGAAGGGCAGACCCCTTACGGTGCACAATGTGATGCGCAGCTCCAGACTGCACAAACGTTGCGGTACCAGCTTCATTTTCTTTGTTATGCTGGTAAGTATTGTGCTGTTCTTCTTTATCCAGGTGGATAATGTGGCGGAGAAAGTGATCCTTCGTATTCTGCTGATGCCGGTTGTGGCCGGAATTTCCTACGAGATCATCCGTCTGGCCGGACGCACGGATAATGTGTTTATTAAGATCCTGTCTGCTCCCGGTATGTGGATCCAACGTATGACCACCAGGGAACCCGATGAGAGCATGGCAGAGGTAGCCATCGCTTCCGTAGAAGCTGTGTTCGACTGGAAGAAATATTTACAGGATACCTTCGGTTACGAAGTGGATGAGGGCTGGATGAAGGACGATGCATCCGCAGAACCAGAGGATTAAGATGACCTATCGGGAATGCTATGAAAAGGGCTGTCTGGCTTTACAGACAGCGGGAATCGAAGAAGCCACACTGGATGCGAGACTTCTGCTGGAAGCGGTATGCGGTACGAATCGTAATGATCTGCTGGTGCACGGGGAACAGTCGGTGACACCGGAAGCGGAAGAGAAATATCTTGGCTGGATCGGACAGCGGGCGGAGCACATTCCGCTGCAGCAGCTGACCGGGGAGCAGGACTTTATGGGACTGACCTTTGCTGTCAATGAGCACGTACTGATCCCGAGACAGGATACGGAGATTCTGGTGGAGGAAGTATTGAAGGAACTCCATGACGGAATGCGGGTGCTTGACATGTGTACGGGATCCGGATGTATTCTGTTAAGCCTTCTGCATTACAGCAATGCCTGTGAAGGACTGGGTGTGGATTTGTCTGCAGATGCGCTGGAAGTGGCAGAGCAAAATGCGGAGACGCTTTTGGATGCGGTGAACGCAGATCGGGTTCATTTTTTACAGAGTGACCTGTTTGACAAGGTGGAGGGAAAATTCGAGATCATCGTGTCGAATCCGCCTTATATCGCCAGTGCGGAAGTGGAGAAGCTGATGCCGGAGGTACGGGATCATGAACCCAGGATGGCACTGGACGGTACGGAGGATGGTTTACATTTTTACCGCCGTATCATCGAAGAAGCAGGAAAACATCTGGTGAGCAGTGGAATGCTCTTTTTTGAGATCGGATATGACCAGGGACAGGCTGTATCGGAACTGATGCGCACCGAAGGGTACCGCGAGGTACAAGTGGTGCAGGATTATGCCGGTCTGGACCGGGTAGTTTTTGGAACGTATGTAACAGTTCAGCCCGCACCATTCGCAAAGTCGCGCTGACACGCTTTCCGTCACTTCGTGACTATCTTTGCTCATAAACCTGGCGCTTAGTTCATGAACATATTCGTTCACAAAATCATGCAAGCATGATTTTTGCTCTCCAATATGTTCATGGCTGAACTGTTACAACTTATATTGAGAGGAATTAGTTATGTTTGACAAGTTAGAAGATTTATTGATTCGTTTTGAAGAGATCATGGGCGAACTGCATGAACCCACGGTCACGAATAACCAGGAACGTTTCCGCAAGCTGATGAAGGAGCAGAGTGATCTGACACCTATCGTGGATGCGTATACAGAGTACAAAAAGTGCAAGCAGGATATTGAAGATTCTCTTTCCATGCTGGAAGAGGAAAAAGACGAAGAAATGCGCGAGATGATCAAGGAGACGTTAAACGACAGCAAGAAGCGCGTGGAAGAGCTGGTGCAGGAACTGAAGATCCTGTTACTGCCCAAGGATCCTAATGATGACAAGAATGTAATCGTGGAGATCCGTGCCGGTGCCGGCGGCGATGAGGCTGCACTGTTTGCAGCGGAGATCTATCGTATGTATGTGCATTATGCCGAGAAGCAGCGTTGGAAGGTAGAGCTGATCAACGTGGATGAGATTGGTATCGGCGGTATGAAGGAAGTACAGTTTACCATCAGCGGACAGGGTGCTTACTCCAAGATGAAGTATGAGAGCGGCGTACATCGTGTACAGCGTGTGCCGGAGACCGAGAGCGGCGGACGTATCCATACCTCCACCATCAGTGTGGCAGTTATGCCGGAGGTGGACGATGATATTGATATCGTCATCGAGGACAAGGATATCCGTATTGATGTCATGAGAGCATCCGGTAACGGTGGTCAGTGTGTCAACACCACCGACTCCGCAGTACGTCTGACCCACTATCCTTCCGGAATCGTGGTATACAGTCAGACTGAGAAGTCTCAGATCCAGAACAAGGCTAAGGCATTCGCACTGTTAAAGTCCAAGCTGTATGACATCGAGCAGCAGCAGAGACACGATGCGGAAGCAGAGATGCGCCGTAGCCAGATCGGTACCGGAGACCGTTCTGAGAAGATCCGTACCTACAACTTCCCGCAGGGTCGTGTCACCGACCATCGTATTGGTCTGACCCTGTACAAGTTAGACAAGATCATGAACGGAGATATCGAAGAGATCATCGATGCCTGCATCGCAGCCGACCAGGCAGCCAAGCTGGCTAAGATGAATGAAGAATAAGAGAAGAAAATGATGAAGGGCGGACTTTGGCGGTGCCAGGGTTCGCCTTTTATGATATAATGAGCGCAAGAGAGCCAACATGCTTGCATGATTGGCGAACGGCGAATTTGATCATGATAGTTGCGAAGCAACGTCAAGTACCGAAGGTGCGAATCATGATATAATGAGCCTCAAGGAAAAACAAGTGGCTGCAAGCAGACATTTGTTTTTCTGGGCTCATTAGCGAACGAATATCCTGCGAAGCAGGATGTAGAGTGCGATAGCACGAATTCGTGAGCTTATGATACAATAAAGAGAAGCAGCAAATATGAACAAAGGAACAGTAGAAGGAGAAAAAATCAAATGACCATAGCAGAAGCAATACGTGAATATGTCAATGAAACCGAAGGTCTGGAGTTCTATGAGCAGGAGCCGGAAAAAGGTCTGGGGATCCTGGTAAAGGGAGATAATTCCTATATGGAGACGATCATGAACCTGACCAAATATTTCGACGATCACAATGTGGATGATGTGAACCTGGAACTGGAGGGCATGTATGTGGAATGCCAGGGGGATGATGTTATTGTATTTTTCCCTAATATTGAAGCCTGACGTATTGATCCTGGATGGTTACAGACTGAAATAGAAAACGGAGAGTTAAACAGTGAAAAAACATATTTTGTGCATCGGAGATTCCAATACCCACGGGCTTTGCACCGATCCGTCGGAGAGTGCCGACCACGGCAGCAGATATAATGAAGAGGAACGTTGGACCTGCCTGTTACAGAAGGCATTGGGAGCGGAGTATCTGGTCATTGAGGAAGGCTTAAGCGGCAGAACCTGTGTGTATGATGATCCGGACATGGATTCCGTGAATCTGCTGCCGGTATTGCATGTCCTGTTGAACAGCCACGAGCCGTTAGACCTGCTGATCCTGATGTTAGGTACCAATGATTCCAAGGTGAAATTCAATACGGATGCGCGGAAGATTGCAAAGGGCATGCATATCCTCTTGGAAGAGGCGAAATCGGTTCCCTGTTGGGGAAAGAATGGACCGAAGATCCTGATCGTGGCACCGGTTCCCATCGAAGAGGGTGTGATTTATCCTGATTTTAATGAAAAAAGCGTGGAGACAACGAGAGCACTGGCAAGAGAATATGCTTTCCTGGCAGTGGCTGAACGGGCGGATTTCTTAGATGCAGGAGGCTGTGAACTGACGAAGGCGGATCATGTGCACCTGACAGCGAAGGGCCACAGACAGCTGGCAGAGCGGATGGAGACCGCCGTGAGGGACATTCTGGGGAAAACGGTACCGGAGGCAGTGGAAGAGAGGAAAGATGGCGACGGGATGGAGGAGATCGTAACGGCAAAAGAGGCAGATCTGCCCAGAATCCTGGAGATCTATGACATCGCCAAGGCTTACATGCGGGCAAACGGGAATCCGAACCAGTGGAACGGCGCTTATCCGGATCCGGAGACGCTGCGGTCAGATATAGAGAAACAGCGGCTGTATGTGTATAAAAAGGACGGACGCATCCACGGGGTATTCATGCTTCTGCTGGAGGAGGAACCGACCTATGCTTATATCGAGGACGGCAGCTGGAGGGAGGAGACACCTTACGGCACGATCCATCGCCTGGCAGGAGACGGGGAAGTGAAGGGACTGTTTGCAAAATGTGTTGCCTTCTGTGAGAAGAAAGTACCTTACCTGCGTGCGGATACCCATTTTGACAATCACACCATGCAGCACTTATTAGAGAAGAACAGCTTCGAACGCAGAGGCATTATTTACCTGAAAAACGGAGATCCACGCATCGCCTATCAGAAATAATGCACAACACCTGACCAATTTCTTATGAGCAATATTCACGAAAATAATCAGAAACGCCGAAAGATACTGACATTTCGGCGTTTTTTCTGTTAAAATATGGGTATACTATTGGTAGTAAACGGAAATTGTGTTTTCAATTTTCTGCAATGGGCAGAGGAAAGGAAGGTCAAGGTGTTTCAGAAGGGCGAACGTGTAGTATGTGGCAGTAAGGGCGTTTGCGTGGTGGAAGAGATCACGACATTGGATATTGCAGGAGTGGACAAGAAGAGAGAGTATTATATTTTAAAACCTCTGTATCTGTCTTCCAGTACGGTATATATTCCGGTGGATACGGCAGAAGGTTCCATGCGGAAAGTGCTTGCACATGAGGAGGCGGAGAGTCTGATCCGACAGATTCCGGAGATCCCGCTGATCACCATTGCCAATGACAAACTGCTGGAGCAGGAATATAAGAATTGTCTGAAGGCCTGTAACTGCCAGGATCTGATCCGGATTATCAAGACCATCTACCTGCGCAAGCGGGCCAGAGAAGAGGCGGGACGCAAGGAGACGGCGGTGGATGCCAGATATTTTCGGATCGCAGAGGACCAGTTGTACGGAGAGCTGGCGGTGGCACTGGATATGTCCAGAGAAAATGTGGAAAGCTATATAAATACCTCTTTACAATCCGTGTGAAAAGGTCTATTATATCAACATAAGTCCTAAAGCAACAGAAATTTATGATTATTTAAGATCAGAAAACGTTGAAGAGAAGAGTAGGAAGCAGTGAAGGCACCAGAGAGAACCGCCCTGTCGGAGACAGGCGCTGTGAGCGGTTTTGCCGGATGCGGACGAAGACCGTCTCGGAGTGGCTTTAATACAGCCCGGCAGCTCCCGTTACGAGCAAATGAGTGGCAGTTATCTTTAGATAATTGCAATCAGGGTGGAACCGCGTGTGATACGTCCCTTGCAGATCGTTGCAAGGGACTTTTATTTTGCGACTATTCAGAGTAGCATCGCAGATGCGATTTTGCGAATGAAGGTGCTGAATAGTTTAGAAAACAACAAAAAGGAGAACAAAAATGGTTAATTTTAAGGAAGACGAAAGACTGACAACTCTGAATCATTCCTGTGCCCATGTTATGGCACAGGCTGTCAAGCATCTGTACCCTCATGCAAAATTCTGGGTAGGACCTGTGGTAAAGGAAGGATTCTATTATGATATCGATCTCGGCAACGATGTAGTCAATGATGAAGTGATCGCTGCCATCGAAAAAGAGATGAAGAAGATCTGTAAGGAAGGCAAGAAAATCTACAGAAGAGAAGTTTCCAAGGCAGAAGCCATGGAAATGTTCAAGGATGATATGTACAAGCTGGATCTGATCAGCAATCTGGAAGACGGCAACATCACTGTATACGATCAGGGTGATTTCACCGATCTGTGCCGTGGACCTCACGTAGACAACACCAAGCTGTGCAAGAACTTCAAACTGGTAAAACACTCCGGAGTATATTGGAAGGGCGATGCCAACAACCACGTAATGCAGCGTATCTACGGTGTCTGCTTCCCTACCGCAGAGGAACTGGAAGCACATCTGAAAGAGCTGGAAGAGGCCAAAGAGCGTGACCACAGAAAGATCGGCAAGGAAATGGAACTGTTCATGACTGATGATCTGGTAGGCCGCGGACTTCCCATGTTCCTTCCCAAGGGTTACACCGTATGGCAGGAGCTGGAGAATTATATCAAGGATAAAGAGAGAAGACTGGGCTATCTGCATGTTATGACCCCCTGTGTCGGTACTGTGAATCTGTACAAGACTTCCGGTCACTGGGATCACTACAAGGAGAACATGTTCCCTCCCATGGAAATGGAAGGAGAGTCCTTCGTACTGCGTCCCATGAACTGCCCTCACCACATGATGATCTACGCTAACACACAGCACTCCTACAAGGATCTGCCTATCCGTATCGGTGAGATCGCCCATGACTTCCGTTTTGAAGCCAGCGGAACCCTGAAGGGTATCGAAAGAGGCAGACATTTCTGCCAGAATGATGCCCATCTGTTCGTAACACCGGAGCAGATCGAGTCCGAGTTCTCCAAGGTAGTAGACCTGATCTTCAATACCTACAAGGATTTCGGTATTACCGATTACAGATGTGTCCTGTCTCTGAGAGATCCGGAGGACAAGGTAAAATATCACGATGATGATGAGATGTGGAACAATGCGGAGAATGCTCTGCGTAAGGTTCTGAATGATCTGGGCATCGAGTACACCGAGGAGATCGGTGAAGCTGCATTCTACGGACCGAAGCTGGATGTAAACGTAAAGCCCGCTGTAGGTAATGAGTACACCCTGTCTACCTGTCAGCTGGATTTCTGCCTGCCTGCAAAATTCAATCTGACCTATGTGGACAAGGACGGTCAGAAGAAGACTCCCGTGGTTCTGCACAGAGCAATCCTGGGATCTCTGGACAGATTCATGGCTTATATCCTGGAGGAGACCAAGGGCAACCTGCCTCTGTGGCTGGCTCCCGTAC
Source organism: Clostridium sp. AF34-10BH (assembly GCF_003478095.1). Taxonomy (NCBI): domain Bacteria; kingdom Bacillati; phylum Bacillota; class Clostridia; order Eubacteriales; family Clostridiaceae; genus Clostridium; species Clostridium sp. AF34-10BH. Next base: position 86,772 of record NZ_QUEC01000010.1, on the reverse strand, counting down.
AGGCTATGATCCTGCCGGTCAAGAACGATGACGAAGAGCTGAATGCTTATGCCCATGATCTGTACGGTTATCTGCTGGACAATAACATCAGAGCGGACATCGATGAGAGAGCAGAGAAGCTGGGTTATCGTGTAAGAGAAGCACAGGTGAAAAAAATCCCTTACCTGATCATCTTAGGAAAACAGGAAGCACAGGACGGCACCGTAAGCTATCGTCTGCACGGACAGCAGAACACCACTACGGTATCCAGAGACGAATTCCTGGCTATGTTAAAGGATGAGATCGCAACCAAGAAGCTGAGCAAGTAAGCTGATTGCCGGATAAAATCAAGTAGGAAAATATGAAAATCGCCGTTTCCTTATAAAAATAAAAAGGGAGACGGCGATTTTTTGAATGGTATGACAAGAAACAGTATTTCGATATTAGTTTTTACGAGCAACGAGATGGGCACGCATTTTTGCCTGTGCCTCGAAAGAAACCACTTCAAAACCGGCAGTTTCCACAAATGAATAATTTTTTTAAATCTGCACAGACTATCCATGACGCGTGGCGGGACTGCATCGGCTCTTTTGCCGCGTGTCCTCTTTTAAAATTTTTAAAAATCAGAAAAAAGAAGACGAAGAGCCGCGGGACGGCGGCAGAAGGCGAGGGAGACATGGCAGATTTAAAATGTGTTGTGGAAAATTGTTCCTATAATAAGGATTGTCTGTGCAGCAAGGGAGACATCATGGTGGGAGGTAAGCATGCCTGTGATTGTGACGGCACCTGCTGCGAGAGCTTTGCGCAGAAGAGAGAGGGAAGAGAGTCTTTCAGTAATTCCCTGTCTCATCCAAGCCATACCATCAGTATCGACTGTGAGGCGGTAAAATGTATTTATAACAGCAATTACAAGTGTGTGGCGGATCATGTGGATATCAAGGGCTGCGGAGCCAGCGACTGCAGAGAGACCGCCTGTGCTACTTTTTCGGAAAAGTAAATCACGGAAAAGTAAATCAGTATTCCGGCTTGACAAATGTTCCGAAACTGCGGATAATAGAGCAAGTGATCGGATTCGGCGGGAGACCGCCGGTACATAGATTCTAGGGTAAAATAAAAAATAGAAAATATCGGAAACGGGGTTGACATCAGGAAAACTTCGTGGTATTCTATTTAAGCGTGTGAAGAACACGACACAACAAGCAGAGTATCCACTCTCACCTTACGGCGCAGGCTGGTAAGCGTTCAGATTTTTCATAGACAGAGAACTCGTTTGGAATTTGTTTGAATGAGGGCAGTCCGTGAAGGGAACAGGTGGATAGTTATGCTATCTGCTTTTTTTATTGTTTAACACATTTTCTTATGGAGGTACACAACCATTAGCGATTTAATGATTAATGAACAGATCAGAGACAAAGAAGTACGACTGATTGGAGAAGACGGAGAACAGCTCGGAATCGTTTCTTCCAGAGATGCTCTGAAGATGGCAGAGGAAGCGGGACTGGACCTGGTAAAGATTGCTCCTACGGCAAAGCCTCCTGTTTGTAAGATCGTGGATTACGGTAAGTACAAATACGAGCAGGTGAGAAAAGAGAAGGAAGCAAAGAAGAAGCAGAAAGTCATCGATATCAAGGAGATCAGACTTTCCCCCAATATCGATACTAACGATCTGAACACCAAGATCGGTGCAGCCAGGAAGTTCCTGACCAAGGGAGACAGAGTGAAGATCACCCTGAGATTCCGCGGCAGAGAGATGGCACACATGAACAACAGCAAGCATATCTTAGATGATATCGCACAGAGCCTGTCCGATATTGCGGTAGTGGAAAAAGCTCCCAAGGTAGAAGGCAGAAGCATGACCATGTTTTTAACTGAGAAGCGTTAATTCGTACAGTTAAAAAGTGCCGGGATCCGGCACGATAGATTAAGTAAAGTTTAGGAGGAACTCGTTATGCCCAAAATGAAGACAAGCAGAGCAGCAGCTAAGCGCTTTAAAGCAACAGGAACCGGTAAGTTAAAGAGATCTAAAGCTTACAAGAGCCATATCTTAACCAAGAAATCTACCAAGAGAAAACGTAATCTGAGAAAGCCTGCAATTACGGATGCAACTAATGTTAAGAATATGAAGAAGATTTTACCTTATTTATAATTCAGGCGAGGAGGAAATAAGACATGGCAAGAATTAAAGGTGGCTTAAATGCCAAGAAGAAACACAATAGAGTATTAAAGCTTGCAAAGGGCTACAGAGGCGCAAGAAGCAAGCAGTACAGAGTAGCAAAGCAGTCTGTTATGAGAGCTCTGACCAGCTCTTATGCAGGTAGAAAAGAGAGAAAGCGTCAGTTCAGACAGCTGTGGATCGCTCGTATCAACGCAGCAGCCAGAATGAACGGTTTATCCTACAGCAAATTCATGTATGGTCTGAAGCTTGCAGGCGTTGATATGAACAGAAAGATGCTGGCAGACCTGGCAGTTAACGATGCAGAAGGTTTCAAGACCCTTGCAGAGCTGGCTAAGTCCAAGATCGCGTAAATAATAGCAACTGTTAAGGCTGGACACACTGTTTTCGGATGGTGCGGACAGCCTTTCTTTTTGCAACTATTTGGAAGGAGACCATTATGATAAATCCCGGAATGATGATGAAACTGATGAATGCGAAGAATACCTTCGAGAGTAATCATCCCAAATTTGTAGCGTTTGTAAGCAGATTTTTTATGGGTGGAGCGATCACGGAAGGAACCATTATCGAGATCACGATCACAAGACCCGGTGAAGAGCCTGTGTCCACGAATCTGAAGGTACAGAAATCCGATCTGGATCTGGTAGAGGAGCTTAAGAATCTGAGATGAAGATAATATTTTTTGATATTGACGGAACCTTAATATGCGGAGGAAGTGAACTGATGTCAGAGAGCACGAAGGAAGCCATCCGCATCGCCAGAGCCAACGGTCATATCTGCATGATCAACACCGGGCGTACGAAACGGCTGGTAGGGGAAAATCTTACCGGACAGGTGGAATTCGACGGATTGTTATTGGGCTGCGGAACGGAGATTGAATTTCATGGAAAACAGCTGATGCACAAGACATTTTCCATGGAGGAGTCTAAGGCAATTCTGACAGCAATGAAAAAATATCATGTGGATGCGGTTCTGGAAGGCAGCAGGGAAGACTATGCTCCCAGAGGAGAAGAAGTATTTACCGAAACTTTCCGCCATATGGCACGTGAGATTGAGAATCGAAAATACGATCGCTATGCCAATGCACCGGGCAACTATGATAAATTATATGCCTATGCAGAGACTCCGGCGGGAATGGATGGAATGAAGCGTGACCTGTCGGAAATACTGGATTTTATTGATAGAGAACAAGGGTTTTACGAGATTGTCCCCAAAGGATATTCCAAGGCAACAGCAATCCGTTACATTACGGACTATTTGAAAATCCCCATGGAAGACACTGTGGCCATCGGAGACAGCAATAACGACCTGCCGATGTTAAAGTATGCCCACACCAGCATTGCTATGGGTAATTCCAGTAAACAGGTGTTGGAAACAGCAGATTATATCACCACGGACGTGGATAAAGACGGCATTTGGAACGCTCTGAAGTGGTTGGGAGTCTTGGATAAGTAAAAAGGATAAGCAAATAAGTAAAATGGTAAAAATGTAAAAATAGTAAAAATTAGGACTGGCAAAATAAAGGAACATGGAGTATAATATCTTATGTTCCTTTGCAGATATGGTTCATCGGTAGAACGCTAGCTTCCCAAGCTGGAAAGGCGGGTTCGATTCCCGTTATCTGCTTTTATATTTATAGAAAATGCGCAAAAACCTGTAGAAATGGGTCTTTGCGCATTTTGATTTTTTGTATTTTGACGTAATAGTTTGCAAAATGCAACATGGAATGCAACATGTTTTATTGGTTCAATTTTTGAAGAAGAGCATCCTGCAATACCTGTGAAAAATTTACATTCATGTCTGTAGCAGCTTCATTCAGCCATTCAGGAATGGAAAGAGTTTTTTTGATGGCTTTGGAGTTATGCTTTTTCTGGTATGCTATGAGGTCAAAGGGCACAATTATACAGAAGGTATCGGAAACTGCGGTGATGGCGTAGGGCTCTGTGGCGGGGGGAAGAGATTCCCTATTCTCTATACGGGAGACTACGGCAAGACCAAGCGCATCCCATGCCATTTCGTAGGCGTTCTGCATATTTTCCCCCTGCGTCATGCATTCGGGAAAATCTGGGAAGGTGATCCAAAATCCTCCTTCTTCCGCTTTATGGAAAAGTGCTGGATAAAAAAGTTTTTTCATTCTTATTCTCCTTACTGTGGCTGTTATTTTAAGCCGGCCTGTTTTAGTATTGCCTGTTCCAGGCCTTTTTTTATGCCTCTGCAATGATAAGGAACGATAACGGTTTTATGAGTGTCTGTGTTCTTCAGTTTTACATGGGAGCCATTTTGGCTGGTAACCGTAAAACCGTTTCTTAGTAGGAGTTTGATCATCTCCTGTGAGGTCATTGGCATCTTTGGTATCTCCTTTTCAACCTCAAAACCATTGTAATATGTAATATTACGTATGTCAATAAATAATACGTAATATTACATATAAAAAGAAAGAAGTAATAGTAGTGTGTTGGGGTAATATAAAACAGTAATTTTGAAAAACAGAATATTTCAGAATAGCATCAGCCGCCGAGTGTTCTACGGGATATTCAATAAGGTGAACCTAGACACTGGCGATACGGGCGAACCGCACTCCTCCCGGAACTGATGCCAAAGTTATTATATAACGATACGCTCAAGGACACAATGAGAAGTGTCAGTTTTGCGTATTTTTTTATGGGTTGACAATAATCCGATTTCGGATTATAATGCCGCTTAGTCCGATTTCGGATAAAAACAAACAGATGCAACGATGTAGTTACAGGAGGAAAGCGATATGGAAGAGGAAAGCAGAAAATCTTTTGCGCAGATCACATTGTACAATCAGCTGATCAAAGAGATGGATGACCTGTACCGGGTCTATGCAAAAAACTGTAATCTGTCGGAGACGGCTTTCTGGATTCTGTATTGTATCCGGGAACGGGAAAAAGAGGCGTTTACCCAGAGGGAGATCTGCGACTATTGGTTCTACACGCCCCAGACAGTGAATTCCGCACTGAAAAATATGACGGAGGAAGGTCTGCTTATTCTGCGGGCGGAGGAAGACAACCGCAAGAATAAGAGGATATATCTCACAGAGAAGGGGAAAGAGACTGTGGAGAGGATCGTGGTTCCGCTGATGGATGCGGAGCGCCGGGCATTGGCGGCGATAGGAGAGCAGGAGGCAGAAATATTACTGAAAACTATGAAAAAACATACGGAATTTTTCCGAGAAGAAATAGAGGAACTGACAAGACAAGGGGATCCCGCGTGATCGCAGGAACCTCCGATGATGACACGAAAACGATGCCTGCATAATGCGCAGAAGTATCTGTTGAGAAAGTGCCGGAAGGCATGCGGGTAATAGTAAGGCATGAGGTTATTATGAAAATACAGTTATCTGATCATTTTAGTTATAAACGGCTGCTGCGTTTCGTGGCACCTTCCATTTTAATGTTGTTATGTACTTCGGTGTACAGTATCGTCGATGGCTTTTTTGTATCCAACTATGTGGGAAAGACGCCTTTCGCCGCCCTGAATCTGGTGATGCCGGTGCTGATGGGTGTGGGAACTCTTGGATTCATGGCAGGTACCGGAGGAAGCGCCGTGGTCTCCATGACGCTGGGAGAAGGGAAAAAGGAACTGGCTAACGAATTTTTTTCGCTGATCGTATATGTGACACTGGCGGTGTCAATCGTGGTGGGATTCATCTGTTTTGTTTTGGCACCGCAGATCGCACTGGCACTGGGAGCAAACGGAGAACTGGAAGCGGACTGCGTGCGTTATTCCAGAATCTTGTTTTTGTCCTCCCCGGCATTTGTTATGCAGTATTTGTTCCAGAGCTTTTTTATCGCAGCGGAGAAGCCGACTTTGAGTTTAAAGGTAAATGTGATCGCAGGACTGACCAATGCGGTGTTAGACTATGTGTTGATCGTGGCATTTCCTTTGGGACTGGTGGGAGCAGCACTGGCTACCGCAGCGGGACAGCTCGTCGGCGGAATCATCCCTGTAATCTATTTTTCCAGAGAGAACGGCAGCTTACTGCAGCTGGGGAAGGCGAAGTGGCATGGAAAAGTCATCTGGCAGACTGTGACCAACGGATCTTCTGAGCTGGTGACAAATATCTCTACCTCTATCGTTAGCATCCTGTATAACTTCCAGCTGATGGAAGCAGCAGGCGAGAATGGTGTGGCGGCTTACGGCATCATCATGTACGTGGACATTATTTTCATGACCTTGTATCTGGGATATTCCCTGGGATCTGCTCCTATCGTCAGCTTCCATTACGGTGCGGGCAATCATGCGGAACTGAAAAATCTTTGCCGGAAAAGTCTGGTCATTATCTCGGCCGGCGGTGTGATTCTGCTGACCGCTTCTCAGATTCTGGCCGGACCGTTAGTAAAAATCTTCGCAAACTACGATCAGGAGTTATTGGAGATGACCACCTGGGGATTTCGGATCTATGCCATTGCTTTCATGGTCCGCGGCATGAACGTGTGGGGTTCCTCCTTCTTCACAGCCCTGAACAACGGAGCCGTATCCGCAGCAATCTCTTTCCTGCGTACCTTCGTGTTCCAGATCGTCATCGTGCTGATCCTGCCGAAACTGATCGGCATTACCGGTGTATGGCTGTCCATCGTACTGGCAGAGTTCCTGGCACTGTTTGTGACAATAGGATTCCTGATCGCCAAGAGAAAAAAATATCATTATGCATAACTATTCAAAGCCATGCAAACTGCGTTCTGCGAATGCTTCGGATTGTTTCCTTGACAGAAAAATGACAAATATTTATACTGAAAGTGCACTTTGTTCTCTATAAAAGCGCAGAAACGAGGAAATGAAAATGGGTGTTTTATCGAACTTAGAACCGAAGAAAGTATTTTACTATTTTGAAGAGATCACGAAGATCCCTCACGGCTCCGGCAATGTGGATCAGATCAGCGATTTCCTGGTGGACTTTGCGAAAGCACATAAGCTTTTCTATATACAGGATGCTATGAAAAATGTCATTATGGTCAAGGAGGCAACTCCCGGATACGAGAAGGAACCGGTGGTGATCCTGCAGGGACATATGGACATGGTAGCGGTGCAGACACCGGATTGCACCATGGATATGAAGACGGAAGGACTGAAGGTAGGGATCGACGGAGACAGCGTCTATGCGGAGAATACCAGCCTCGGCGGCGATGATGGTATTGCTGTGGCTTATGCACTGGCATTATTGGATTCCGAGGACATCAGGCATCCCCGTTTGGAAGTCATCATTACGGTGGATGAGGAAGTCGGTATGGACGGAGCCAGAGAGATTGACCTGTCTATGTTACAGGGTCATCGTATGATCAATCTGGATTCCGAGGACGAAGGCATTTTCCTGACCAGCTGTGCCGGTGGTGCCAGAGTGAACTGCCGTTTCCCGATGAAAAAACAGGAGCTTACGGGCGTGCGCTATGAGGTGGAAGTCTCCGGCCTCTTAGGAGGACATTCCGGCGGAGAGATACATAAGGAAAGAGGCAATTCCAATTGTATCCTGGGAAGACTTCTGTGGAAGCTGTCTGAGAAAATGCCTGTAGGACTGGTATCTGCGGACGGAGGACTGGCAGACAATGCCATCCCCAGACAGACGAAAGCAGTAGTCGTAGTAGAGGAAAAAGATACAGAAAGCTTAGAGCAGCAGGTAGCAGCTTTGGAAGCAGAACTGGGTGACGAACTTGCCACCAAGGATCCGGACGTAAAGGTAACCGCAAAAAGATTAGCAGACACTGCAGAGACAATCACCTGTGCTGCGCCGGAAGCTACAAAACGTGTGGCAGCCTTTTTGCAGGCGACTCCCAACGGCGTACAGGCGATGAGCGCAGATATGCCGGGGCTGGTACAGACTTCTCTGAATCTGGGTATACTGAAAGCAGATGTGGAAGTTTTGCGGGCAGAGTATTCTGTCAGAAGCAGCGTGGAAAGTGAGAAGGATAACCTGATCGCAAAGCTTTCTGCACTGGTGGAACTGACAGGCGGCGATTACGTGGTGACCGGAGATTATCCCGGCTGGAAATACCGTGTGCATTCTCCGTTGCGGGAAAAAATGGTGAAGCTGTATGCGGAAATGTACGGCACTGAGCCCAGGGTGGAGGCTATCCATGCAGGACTGGAGTGCGGACTGTTAGGCAGCAAAATCTCAGACCTTGACTGTGTATCCATGGGACCGGATATGAAGGATATTCATACGACCGAGGAGACCTTAAGCATATCTTCCACGAAGAGAGTGTGGGAATATCTGGTAAGGGTTCTGGAGACAAAGGACTGACTGAATTTGAGTAACAGAAAGTCTGGAGAATCAAATAAGATAGAAACAATCGAAAATGTAAAGAGTTAGCAAATAGAAAAAGCTAAAATATAAATAACGTTGGAGGAAATACACTGTCACGGCGGTGTCAATAAAAAATGAGCGATAAGATTTTATTTCAGTGTGACTATAATGAGGGAGCACATCCGAAAGTGTTGGAACGTCTGGTGCAGACCAATATGGAGCAGACACCGGGCTACAGTGAGGACAAATACTGTGAAGAGGCGCGCAAGAAGATCCGTAAGGCCTGTGGGGATGACAGCCTGGCAGTACATTTTCTGGTAGGTGGAACCCAGACCAATGTCACTGTGATCAATGCGGCACTTCGCAGGCACCAGGGCGTACTCTGCGCTGTTACAGGACATATCAATGTCCATGAGACCGGTGCGGTGGAAGCCTGCGGACATAAGGTACTGGGATTAGAAAGCCCTGACGGTAAGATCACGGCAGCGCAGGTAGCAGAGGCTTATGAAGCCCATATTCACAACGGTAGCTTTGAGCATATGGTACAGCCGAAAATGGTATATATTTCCAATCCTACCGAGGTGGGAACCATTTACAGTAAAGCAGAGCTGACCGCTCTGTCCGAGACCTGTCACAAATACGGACTGTATCTGTTCTTAGACGGTGCCAGACTGGGTTACGGACTGGCAGCACCGGACAACGATCTGACATTGCCGGATATCGCTGCGCTTTGTGATGTGTTTTATATTGGTGGAACCAAGGTCGGCGCATTGTTCGGAGAAGCAGTAGTGATCAAAAACCCGGAGCTTGCACAGGATTTCCGATATCTCATCAAGCAGAACGGCGGCATGCTGGCCAAGGGAAGACTGCTGGGGCTGCAGTTTGATGCGCTTTTTACAGATGGTCTCTATCAGGAGATCTCCGCCCATGCCATTGCCATGGCGGAGAAGCTGCGGGAAGCATTTACGGCAAAGGGTTACACATATCTGGCACCCAACCGGACGAACCAGATCTTCGTCATTGTTCCGGATGCACACCTGGCAAAGATTTCAGAACAGTTTGAGTACAGCTATGACCAGCGGATCGATGCCACACACAGCTGCGTGCGATTCTGTACCGGTTGGGCCACGAAGGAAGAAAATGTGGATGCACTGATCCGGTGCGTGGAAAAATTATAATATGTTTGGAAGATTCCGCAAGCCGGGAAAGGTTTGCGGAATTTTAAAAATCAGTAATCAATGAGGTATAGAACAGAGGAGAAAACACATGGATAAAGAAATGACCAATGCCATTCAGTTAAGCATCATTTCAGTGGTTATTGGGCATTGTTTGTTAGTTTAACGATTATAGGAATTGTAAAAATACTGATGGTCTATTTCAAATTTGAACAAGGTAAAAAGATAATTACCGCTTTGTCTGTAGGACTTAGTATAATTGCTGTTTTGTTTTTGGCTATGGCAAGAGAGCCGTATGCGATAACCGTAATGTTCTTATTATTGTTTATTAAAAGCGGTCTGCTTTATAAACAAGCTAAGGCAGGTCAATGCGATATCCAATGAGGTCTTCTGTTAATCGGTCAATGAAGGTGGCATATGAAGGATAAATCATTGGGAAATGGTTTATGGAAAGGGGACGGGAAATGACAGAAAACAGTTATAATACACCCTGTGGCTGCATTCATTATTTTGTAAATATAATAGACAAGCAGAAAATTACGTTAGTGTTTTTACCGGGACTTACGGCAGACCATAGGCTTTTTGAAAAGCAGACAGAATATTTTGAGAAGAGACAGAATGTGTTTGTATGGGATGCACCATCACATGCATTATCCAGACCATTTACGAATAATTACAGTCTGTCTGACATGGCAGAATGGCTTTATGAAATCTTAGTAAAAGAAGAAATTTATAATCCCATAATTATCGGTCAGTCTATGGGGGGATATCTGGCTCAAATGTATATGGAATTATATCCGGATAAGATAAAAGGCTTTATCTCCATTGATTCCGCACCTCTTCAAAAGTCTTATATGACCGCAGTGGAAATATGGCTTCTTGAAAGAGCAGAGCCATTATATAAGATATATCCATGGAAAGTGCTTCTTAGGGCAGGGTCAAGAGGGTGCGCAGAGACGGATTATGGTCAGAATCTTATGCGGAAGATGATGATGTCCTATGATTCAGATCCTGAAGAATATGCAAGGCTCGCCGGTTTTGGTTACAGGATGCTTGCTGAGGCAATCAAAGCAGATCTGCCATATCGTATCAGTTGTCCGGCACTTCTTATCTGTGGAGAAAAGGATAAAGCAGGTTCAGCAAAAAGCTATAATAAGAAATGGCATCAGAGAGAAGGTTTACCGCTTAAATGGATAAAAAATGCCGGTCATAATTCCAATACTGACCAACCGGATGAAGTAAACAGACTGATAGAAAAATTTTTCAGCGAGGTAGATGGGAAAGGAGTGTCTGGATGATTAAGTGGAGCTCATAAGCATGCTGAAATTGTGTTTGTTAAGCCCCGCTAAATCTTGAGTACTAGGGCTTAATTTATAATTTCTTTGTGCTAAGCCCCGTTGAAACTTAGAAAGTGGGGCGTAAATTTTTAAAATGTTTCAGATAAGCCCCGTTGGCGTTCTGAAAGCGGGGCGTAAATCTTAAAATGTTTCAGATAAGCCCCGTTGGCGTTCTGAAAGCGGGGCGTAAATCTTTAAAATGTTTCAGATAAGCCCCGTTGGCGTTCTGAAAGCGGGGCGTAAATCTTTAAAATGTTTCAGATAAGCCCCGTTAGTGTTTCGATAGTGGGGCGTAATCTACCAAAATTCTACAGTATACCCCGATGACTTCCAAGCAGAAAGATTCAATACGCATATGTGGCTATAGGGAAACACCAAAAGGAAACATAGAGGAAATCAGAAAAGTACCATGATACAACATGAAATGTAACACAAAAAAGTCCTTGAAAATCAAGGACTTTACAATGAATCGGAGTGGCGGGATTCGAACTCGCGACCTCCGCCTCCCTAAGACGGCGCTCTAACCAAGCTGAGCCACACCCCGGAACGAAGACTATCATAGCATAGAATTTTATAAAAAGCAAGCCATTTTTTAAATTTTTCAAATTTTTTCTACAATTTTCCAAAGCAGCAAATAAAATACAAAACAAAAGACGTCAAAACCTCGTAAAAAGATTTTGACGCCTATACATGGATCGGAGTGGCGGGATTCGAACTCGCGACCTCCGCCTCCCTAAGACGGCGCTCTAACCAAGCTGAGCCACACCCCGAAACGCAAGTAAGATAATACCATGGAATTTTACAAAAAGCAAGAGTTTTTTTATAAAAAGTTAATTTGCCCATTTTGAGTCTATTGTCGTACAATATAATGAGTATAAGGAAGTCTACATGTTTACATGATTGACGAACGACAACCTTAGCGAATGAATATCCTGTGAAGTAAGATGTAGAGTACGATGGTACGAATGCGTGAGCTTATAATAGAATTACATAAGCTATATCGAGGAAGAACAGAAAATAATACATAAAACAGTGGAGGACAGGCTATGGCCAATACAACGAAACTGGCGTTGGAAGCAGCTTTGAAAAAAGAACTTCTCACGAAGTCTCTGGATAAGATCACCATTAACGAACTTGCAGAGGATTGCGGCATCAGCCGGATGGCTTTTTACTATCATTTCAAGGACATCTATGATCTGGTAGAGTGGGTCTGCGTGGAAGACGGCACGAAGGCACTGCAGGGGAAGAAGACCTACGAGAACTGGCAAGAAGGCTTCTGCCAGATTTTCGAGGCAGTGCAGGAGAATAAACCTTTCATTATGAATGTCTACCGCTGCGTGGATCGCCAGAAGATCGAAAGCTACTTAAACAAGTTGACCTACCAGCTCATTGCGGACGTGGTGGAGGAAAAGTGCACCGGCATGCAGGTAGCGGAGGAACACAAGGAATTCATTGCCGGATTTTACAAATACGGTTTTGTGGGTGTGATGTTAGACTGGATTGATCGGGGAATGAAGGACGATTATCATAAGATCGTTGAAGAACTGGCAATCACTCTTTACGGAAACATCAGCCGCTCCATCGAGAATTTTGAGCACACGGAAAAGAAATTCTGAAATAGTATAAGTACTTTACAAAAAGGGCAGGATGATAAAAACTTTATCATTTATCCTCTTTTGTAAATTGGTTTTCTTATAAAAAAGAAGTAGGATACTACTTGTAAACAGAAAAACATTTGAGAGTCATCAAAGAAAGGTGGTAATCATTATGGCAAAAAAGAATAATATCGGACTGGGACTGGCAGCGCTGGCAGTAGGTGCAGGCGCAGTGGCAGCAGTAACCAAGGGACATAAGGCAGAGGTGAAGAAAGAAGAGAGAAAGGCAGCCGTCAAGGCAGCAAAGCAGGACTACCGAAACACTGAACTTGGCAGATATGACAAAAACAGCAAAGGCATCTATTATTCCAACGGTAACTACGAAGCCTTCGCACGACCTAAGAAGCCCGCAGGAGTGGATGAGAAGAACGCTTACATCGTAGGCAGCGGTCTGGCATCTTTAGCAGCAGCGTGCTTCCTGGTACGTGACGGACAGATGCCCGGTTCCCATATTCACATCTTAGAGGCAATGGATATCGCAGGCGGTGCCTGTGACGGTATTTTTGATCCTGCCAGAGGCTACGTCATGCGTGGCGGACGTGAGATGGAGAACCATTTTGAATGTCTGTGGGATCTGTTCCGCAGCATTCCCTCTCTGGAAGTACCCGGAGCCAGCGTGCTGGATGAGTATTACTGGCTGAACAAGGAAGATCCCAACTATTCCCTGTGCCGTGCAACGAAGGATTGTGGACAGGATGCCCATACCGATGGCAAATTCAATCTAAGCCAGAAGGGCTGCATGGAGATCATGAAGCTGTTCATGACCAAGGACGAGGATCTGTATGACAAGACCATCGAAGATGTTTTCGATGATGAAGTATTTAACTCCACCTTCTGGTTATATTGGAGAACCATGTTCGCTTTCGAGAACTGGCACAGCGCACTGGAAATGAAGCTTTACTTCCAAAGATTTATCCATCATATTTCCGGATTGCCTGACTTCAGTGCCCTGAAGTTCACCAAGTACAACCAGTACGAGTCTCTGATCCTTCCTATGAAGAAGTATCTGGAGGCAGCAGGTGTGGACTTCCAGTTCAACACCGAAGTGACAAATGTTATTTTCGATATCAATGACGGCAAAAAGGTGGCAAAGGCTATCGAGTGCAAGGTAAAAGGTGTAGAGAAGGGCATTGTCCTCACCGAGAACGACCTGGTATTCGTTACCAACGGAAGCTGTACCGAGGGTACTATCTACGGTGACCAGAACCATGCACCCAACGGTGACGCGGAGGTTCGCACCAGTGGCGTATGGAGCCTGTGGAAAAATATCGCAAAACAGGATCCTTCCTTCGGACATCCCGAGAAGTTCTGTTCTGATGTCTCCAAGACTAACTGGGAATCCGCTACCGTGACCACACTGGATGACAAGATCATTCCTTATATCACCAATATCTGCAAGCGTGACCCCAGAAGCGGTAAGGTCGTAACCGGCGGTATCGTAAGCTGCCAGGATTCCAAGTGGCTCATGAGCTGGACAATCAACCGTCAGGGACAGTTCAAGGAACAGGACAAAAATCAGGTATGTGTATGGGTATACGGTCTGTTTACCGACGTACCCGGCGATTATATTAAGAAGCCCATGAAGGATTGTACCGGTAAAGAGATCACCGAAGAGTGGCTGTATCACTTAGGTGTGCCCGTAGAAGATATCGAGGATCTGGCAGAGCACAGCGCAGTCTGCGTACCTACCATGATGCCTTATATTACCGCATTCTTCATGCCCAGAACCAAGGGTGACCGTCCCGATGTCATTCCCGACGGCTGTGTGAACTTCGCTTTCTTAGGCCAGTTTGCAGAGACCCCGAGAGACACCGTGTTCACCACAGAGTATTCCGTGAGAACCGCTATGGAGGCTGTCTACGGACTGTTAGGTGTAGACAGAGGTGTGCCTGAGGTATGGGGAAGTGTATATGATGTCAGAGAGTTATTGGACAGCAGCGTGAAGCTGATGGATGGCATGTCTCCTCTGGAGATTGAACTGCCCGGACCTTTAAATGCACTGAAGAAGCCGCTGCTTCGCGTAGTGAAGGGCACTGTAGTGGAAAAACTGCTGCGTGACCACAATGTGATCAAAGACGGCATGCTGGATTAGAATTGTATATGGAATAAAAGTGCAAAGACTCCCATCGGAAAAAACCGGTGGGAGTTTTTTATGCAAAAAGCTTCTGTAAAAACCATGTAAAGAAAGTTGAACAATTGTAAGCGGTTACATAATACTAAAGTACTAGATAAAACATACAAAAACGCAACTACAAAATTTTACAATATGCACGAAAATCGGTAGTCTGTCAAAAAATTATCAATTTCGGCTTGATATTCTATTGGTAGATTGTTACAATATCAAAGTACTAAAAACCGAGGCCGAAATGCTCCGGTAATGGTTTGGGTTACAAAGTTTTGTCAAAAATATTATAAAAAGGGAGACAAAGAAGTATGAAGAAATGGGTATATTTGTTTACCGAAGGTAATGCAAACATGCGCGAACTGCTTGGTGGTAAGGGCGCGAATCTGGCTGAGATGACCAACATTGGTCTGCCGGTTCCTCAGGGCTTCACCATTACAACAGAGGCATGTACACAGTATTATGAAGATGGACGCGAGATCAATGAAGAGATCCAGGGTCAGATCAACGAGTACATTACTAAGATGGAAGAGATCACCGGCAAAAAGTTCGGCGACCACGAGAATCCTTTGTTAGTATCCGTTCGTTCCGGCGCGAGAGCATCCATGCCCGGTATGATGGATACCATTCTGAACCTTGGTCTGAATGAGACCGTTGTTAACGTAATCGCTGAGAAGTCCGGCAACCCTCGTTGGGCTTGGGACTGCTATAGAAGATTTATCCAGATGTATTCCGACGTTGTTATGGAAGTAGGTAAGAAGTACTTCGAGCAGCTGATCGATGCAATGAAAGAGAAGAAGGGTGTTAAGCAGGACGTTGAGCTTACCGCTGATGATCTGAAGGAACTGGCTGGCCAGTTCAAGGCTGAGTACAAGGCTAAGATCGGTGTAGACTTCCCTGATGATCCCAAGGAACAGCTGATGGGCGCTATCAAAGCTGTATTCCGTTCTTGGGACAACCCGCGTGCAAACGTTTATCGTCGTGACAACGATATCCCTTATTCCTGGGGTACTGCTGTTAACGTTCAGTCTATGGCATTCGGTAACATGGGTGATGACTGTGGTACCGGTGTTGCATTTACCAGAGATCCGGCTACCGGTGCTAAGGGCCTGTTCGGTGAGTTCCTGACCAACGCACAGGGTGAGGACGTAGTAGCAGGTGTTCGTACACCTATGAAGATCGCTGAGATGGCTGACAAATTCCCTGAGGCATTTGCTCAGTTCCAGGAAGTATGTAAGACTCTGGAAGATCATTACAGAGATATGCAGGATATGGAGTTCACTGTTGAGCATGGTAAGTTGTACATGTTACAGACCAGAAACGGTAAGAGAACCGCTCAGGCAGCTCTGAAGATCGCTTGTGATCTGGTAGATGAGGGCATGAGAACCGAGGAAGAGGCAGTTGCAATGATCGATCCTCGTAACCTGGATACTCTGTTACATCCTCAGTTCGATACCGCTGCTCTGAAGGCTGCAACTCCTATCGGTAAGGGTCTTGGTGCTTCTCCCGGAGCTGCATGTGGTAAGATCGTATTCACCGCAGAAGATGCAGAAGAATGGCATGCAAGAGGAGAGAGAGTTGTTCTGGTTCGTCTGGAGACCTCTCCTGAAGATATCACCGGTATGAAGGCTTCCCAGGGTATCCTGACCGTTCGTGGTGGTATGACCTCTCACGCAGCAGTAGTTGCTCGTGGTATGGGTACCTGCTGTGTATCCGGTTGTGGCGATATCGCTATGGATGAGGAGAACAAGCAGTTCACTCTGGCTGGCAAGACCTTCCATGAAGGTGACTGGCTGTCCATCGATGGTACTACCGGTAACATCTATGATGGCGAGATCAAGACTGTTGATGCTACCATCGCCGGTGAGTTCGGCCGTGTAATGGCTTGGGCTGACAAATATCGTAAGTTAAAAGTTCGTACCAATGCAGATACTCCTGCAGACGCTAAGAAGGCTCGTGAGCTGGGCGCTGAAGGAATCGGTCTGTGCCGTACTGAGCATATGTTCTTCGAAGAGGACAGAATCGCAGCATTCCGTGAGATGATCTGTTCCGACACTGTAGAGGAGAGAGAAGCAGCACTGGAGAAGATTCTGCCTTATCAGCAGAACGACTTCAAGCAGCTGTATGAGGCTCTGGAGGGCAACCCTGTTACCATCCGTTTCCTGGATCCGCCTCTGCATGAGTTCGTTCCTACCGAGGAAGCTGACATTGAGAAGCTGGCTAAGGCACAGGGCAAGAGCGTAGAGACCATCAAGACCATCATCGCTTCTCTGCATGAGTTCAACCCTATGATGGGTCACAGAGGATGCCGTCTGGCTGTTACTTATCCTGAAATTGCCAAGATGCAGACCAAGGCTGTTATCCGTGCGGCAATCGAGGTTAAGAAGGCACATCCCGATTGGAATGTAGAGCCCGAGATCATGATCCCTCTGGTATGTGAAGTGAAGGAGCTTAAGTTCGTTAAGAAGGTAGTTGTCGAGACAGCTGATGCTGAGATTGCAGCTGCCGGTGTAGATATGAAGTACGAAGTAGGTACCATGATCGAGATCCCCAGAGCAGCTCTGACTGCTGATGAGATCGCTAAGGAAGCTGATTTCTTCTGCTTCGGTACCAACGACCTGACCCAGATGACCTTCGGCTTCTCCCGTGATGATGCAGGTAAGTTCCTGAACGCTTACTATGATACCAAGATCTTCGAGAACGATCCGTTCGCTAAGCTGGATCAGACCGGTGTCGGCAAGCTGATGGAGATGGCTATCAAGCTTGGTAAGCCTGTAAATCCTAAGCTGCACGTTGGTATCTGTGGTGAGCACGGTGGAGATCCTTCTTCCGTAGAGTTCTGCCACAAGATTGGTCTGGATTATGTATCCTGCTCACCTTTCCGTGTACCTATCGCAAGACTGGCTGCAGCACAGGCTGCTATCGCCGATAAGTAATTTGGCGGTAAACACGCAGATCTGAGAGGGTATTGCGCAAGCAATAAATTGGGGTATATGAGAATAAGATGAGAACCTCATTACTGATAGAAATATCAGTAATGAGGTTCTTTTTTGTTACTATTTCGTCTGAATTAAAGCACGATATTTCCGTCCCGGTCGATTGATGTCGTTTTTGGGTCGATTGGTGCAATCTGCCGCTTATTTTCTGGAAATGCTGTTATAATAAACACAACTCAGATTTATAGAAATCGGAAGTACAGAAGAAAGGGGAAAGAGAATGAGAAAAACAAAATTTTTAGGAAAGGTGCTTAGCCTGGCGCTTGTTGTTACATTGATAGCAGGTATGGTGCCGGAGATGCGCACGAAAGCAGCAGAGGGTGAAAACTCGGGCTGGATACAGGTGACGGAGGACAATAAAGACGACTTGGACACAAAGGTAGCCGTTTTGGACAATTTGAGCCAGACTACATATGATAATTTTATTTTTAATGCTGAATGGGCTCATAGTTATATTAAGTCAAGTAAAAACGAGTATTACATATTAGGAAAAAAGGGTGGAAAATATATATGCCTTTATGGTGCGGACATTGAAGTTCGTTCTAAGACTCTTGATACTATAGATATTTCTGTAGCTAATCATTACTTTTTCCCTTCACAGGAAGTTAAATTAAATCTTGACGGCGGTGAGTGGAAGACAGATACTATAACAACGGTAGCAGGAGTATTTACAGATCTTCCGATACCTACGAAAGAGGGCTATATATTTACTGGGTGGTATGAAGATCCTCAGAGTGAAGACCCCCAAAGTAATAAGGAGGACATATCATTAAGAAGCGTATATAATGGAAGAACGGAAATTAATGCGCACTGGTGCAAAAAATGGCCTGAAGGAAGTAAAGACTGGGTGAAAGCAACGACCATAAAAGAACTGGAAAGTGCTGACCTGCCTTTCTTTACCTTGTCAGAAGCAAAAAAGTTTGCGAATGAATATCTTGTGCAACATCCGTACCCAAATGATGCATATGCTGTTATTATAGGAAGAATTTATAATTTTGATACCGTATGTTATATTACTTATAACACCGCAAAAGGAGGTGTAGGCTATAACCCGGTTCCGGAAAGTCTGGAACAAAACTGGATGAGTAAGTATACCTATTATGTTTTGAGAACTCCGGGCACAACATCGGATGATTCTGAAAATCCATCGGTAACCCCGACTCCGGCACCTGCTCCTGTGACCCCGACAACTGCACCGTCCGCCGGAGACACCAGCAGTGATTCCTCTGACTCCGGCTCATCAGCTCCTGAACCGGTACTGACCACCACAAATATCGCAGGAGAGCAGATCACCGGATGGGATGCCATTACAAAAGTGATCTCTACCCAGACAAAAGACAAGCAGCAGAATGTATCCGGTGCCAACCAGGATCTGCTTCATGTAGATGCCAGCGGCTTTGACAAGACAATTCCTGCAGCAACAGTGAAAGCAGTGTCCACCTCAGCTCTGCGTGGCCTGCATGTATTCATCAGCAACTCAGATGCAGTAACCTTCCTTGCAAAGAGCAAGTTGTCCGGTTACAAGGAAACCAACTTTGAACATAAGGATACTGTTACAGAGCATTCCAGAACCATCGACTTTACCAACAAACAGGCATTGGGTACAAACGTTGTATTCCATACCACAGTACCTGTGAAAAACGGAGAAGTGACGGTTTACAAGGTAGATGCCAACGGCAGAACCCGCATTGTCAAGACAGTTTCGAATGCAGGCGGACAGGTATGCTTCCCGATTACCGAGACAGCAACCTATGTATTGGAATACTGATCTGCGATAGTTGAATCCCATATTTTACAGCACCCCCCGCTACAGGAATAAAAACCTGTGGCGGGGGGTGCTTTTACTGCAAACGCGATTCCTTGTAAAAAAATGTAAAAACGTAAAAAATGTAAAAATGTAAAAACCATAGCAAACATGTCGGAAAATGATGATTTCATAAAAATATTCATGCATTTTAATGCAAAAACGGCACAAAAACATATTGAATTTTACATGAATAATAATTATACTATATTCAGGACCTTTAAGGAGGATGGATCATGTATAGAAAAATCATGGGTTTTCTGGAAGCATGGAAAGAAAATGAACACCGCAAACCTCTTATTTTGCAGGGGGCAAGACAGGTGGGGAAGACTTATTCTATTTTAGAGTTCGGGCGAATTCATTATGAAAATGTAGCCTATTTCAATTTTGAAACGAATCCAAAACTGAATGAAACCTTTGAGGAAAAGATCAGTCCTGATTATTTGATACCGATTTTATCTCATATTGCAGGTCAGACGATTGTAAAAGAAAAAACATTGATTGTATTTGACGAGGTACAGCTTTGCGAAAGGGCTTTAACGTCATTGAAATATTTTTGTGAGGATGCCCCGGATTATCATATTATTGTGGCAGGCAGCCTGTTGGGCGTTGCCGTCAACAGAGCAAAATTTTCATTTCCCGTTGGTACGGTTGATATGAAAACGCTGTATCCGATGGATATGGAAGAATTTATGATTGCTGTGAGAGAGGATGAACTTGTAGAGCAGATTAAAAAATGTTTTGAAACGAATCGGCCGATGCCATCCGCACTCCATGATGTAGCCATGCAGCTTTACCGTCAGTATCTTGTGGTAGGCGGTATGCCAGAGTGTGTGATGCAGTTTGTCCAGACAGGGGATTATATCCTGATCCGCCATACGCAGGATACCATTCTGACAAGTTATCTGAATGATATGGGCAAATACAATAATCTGAATGAAATTAAGAAAACCAGACTTGCCTATGATAATATTACGGTTCAGCTTTCCAAGAAAAATACCCGCTTTCAATATAAGCTGATCAAAAAGGGTGGACGTGCTTCTGAATTTGAAAATGCGATTGAATGGCTCTGTCTGTCGGGAATTGCGTCACAGGTCTATAGGGTAGAGCAGATCAAGAAGCCTTTGGAAAATTATCGGGATATTGATGCGTTTAAGATTTACGTTTCGGATCTGGGGCTGCTTTGCGCCAAGAAGGATTTGGCTGCAAACGATATTCTCTATATGGTGGAGGAACTGAATGATTTTAAAGGTGGCATGACAGAAAATTATGTCAATGTACAGCTTGCCATCAATGGTTATAACACTTACTACTGGGAATCCGAGCGTGGGGCTGAAATAGATTTCGTTATCCAGCGGGATGGTCAGCTGATCCCGATTGAGGTGAAATCCGCCGATAATACCAGAGCCAAAAGCTTAAAGGTCTATATGGATACCTATAAGCCGGCTTACGCGATCAAACTTTCCGCGAAAAACTTTGCGTTTGAGGACAACAAAAAGGTGGTTCCGCTTTATGCGGCATTTTGTATTTGAACCGTGGGCATACTGATAAGAATTCAAGAACCGCATTACTGATAGAAATATCGGTAATGTGGTTCTTTTTTGCATAGAACATGAAGGAGAATCCGTTGCATTGAATTTGAGGTGAAGTCTATAATGAAACTAACTATATTTCGTGATGACTGAAAAATATAAAAAATTATATAAGAACAGAGGGATTGCGATGGGGATTTCACTGGTGGGAACGTGGAAGGTAATATTGACGGATGGAACGGCAGCGCAGATGCATCTGCCGGGAACTTTGGACGAGAGCGGCATCGGTCACAGAGACGTCGGAGCGAATCAATGGCACCCGGATGCGGCGCTGGGTAACGCTGAGGTTTTGCAGAACTGGTGCAGGAGCGTACCGGAGGACGGATCCACATCATCGTGGAGAGTGAAGCAAAACTGGGTTCGGAAAGCGAAGTACTGGAACAGATCAAATACGGCGGGATCGCTTTTGCAAGAGTTTCCCTGTCGCAGATCGCAGAACAGGCACCGGAGATGAATGTACTGCAATTGCCGTATCTGTACAGAGATTCGGAGCATATGTGGAGGGTATTGGACGGAGAAATCCTGCGGGAATGTGCCAGAGAGTCTGCGGAATATGAAAGAGTACTCTGGAAAGACAGAGAGGAACAGTCCAGACAGACCGCCATTGCCAACGGAACTTGTGTGAGCACCCTTTCTGCGGAAGAAAAAGAACGAGGGAATCAAGTTCCAGCGTATTGATGCGGATGTGACCGATGCCCTGAAGTCCAAGACTTCCAAGAAGGCCGAGAAAGAGATGGAAGAGCAGGCGGAGAGCATCAGCAAGCTGTATTCCATGCCCGGTATGGACATGAGTGCCTTCGGCGGTGAGGGAGAGACCCTGATCCTGAATGCCAGCCATCCTCTGGTACAGTACATTACTGAGCACCAGGATGGTGAGAATGCAGAAATGATCTGCGAGCAGCTGTACGATCTGGCAAAGCTTCAGCACGCACCTCTGTCTGCCGATGCCATGACCAAGTTCGTGGCAAGAAGCAATGACATTATGATGCTGCTGACTAAATAATAAGATAGCTTGTGAAGTAGACAGGTAAAAGCAAAAGGAACTGCAATGTGTGTTTATACACAGGCTACAGTTCCTTTTTTGGAATGTGGAGACGGAGAATGCGACAGAGGCATAGTGTTATCTTTACGATATTGACTGGGAGAGATCCCGGTCATTTTTTTGAAAAATTTAAAGAAATAGGCATAGCTGGAGAAGCCGAGAAGTTCCTGTACCTCGGTGACGGTCCGGCCCTCTGCCAGCATCGTCTGGGCGAGGTTAGCCCGCTGCACGGAGATATAATGCCCGATGGTGGCATGGGTATGTTCCTTGAACAGGCGCCCGAGATAGTCCTTGTTTAGGTAGAATTCTGCAGCAATGCTTTCCAGGGTCAGTGGCTCTGTCAGATGCCGGTTGATAAAGGCCATGACCTCATTGATGTTTTTCTGGGACTGGGAAATAGAACGCTGTCCGGTAGAAGATGCCTGTAGGCCGTGCTGGATCCGGCTATCCAGTATACTTAGCAGAGAGAAAAAATCCGCATAGGCAGAAAGGGAGGGCTGAGGATGCAGCTGCAAATAGTGATCCAACTGACTGCAGAGCCCGGTAAGCCCGGTGGGAGAAAGCCGGAGGATCGCAGGAGAGAAAGCCGGATCTGCATAAGGCATGAGTCCGGAACCGGCTCCAAGGACAGTATACAGCCAGTCGCTGTTAATATTCAGGACGTAGCGCTCATAGATGGTCAGCTTCTGATTGAACAGCTGATGCACATGGTGAGGCGGAATGATGATCAGAGATCCTTTCGAAACACTGGAGACAGTGTCGTCTAAGAGGACATCCGGGAGATCGGACATTGTAAGATATATTTCCAGAGCGTTGTGCGTATGCGGTCTGGCAGGAGAAGAGGTTCCGTTGTTGCGGTAAGCCAGTTCATAGGGTGCATCAATTGTAAAATAGGGAATAGTCATTTGGGTTTTCATAGGCACTCCAAAGGTCGTTATCTTGCATAAAATTAGTATTTTATATACATATTATTACAACCGTAGAGAAGTTACAATAAGAACATCAAAGAAATACATCAGAGAATGAAAGGAAAGGTGTCTAAATGGAAAAGGTAAGACTGGGCATTATTGGTATTGGGAGTATGGGAACCGGTCATGCAGGCAATGTGTTGAAAGGGATGGTGCCGGATATGGAACTGACCGCCGTAGCGGATATCTGGCAGAGCCGCCTGGACTGGGCAAGGAACAATCTTCCGGAGACGGTCAAGGTATTTGATGATGGCAGGAAAATGATTGATTCGGGAAGCTGTGATGCCGTTCTGGTGGCAACACCACATTATCTGCATCCGGAATTCGTCATCTATGCATTGGAGCATGGACTGCATGCGATCAGCGAAAAACCGGCAGGAGTCTACACGAAACAGGTACGGGAGATGAATGAGGCAGCGGAAAGGTCTGACAGATCCTTTGCCATCATGTTAAATCAGAGAACCAACTGTGTATACAGAAAACTTCACGAAATGATCCAGAGTGGCGAACTTGGGCAGCTGCGACGTGTCAACTGGATCATCACCGACTGGTATCGTAATCAGAGCTATTATGATGCGGCGGGCTGGAAGGCAACCTGGGACGGAGAAGGTGGCGGCGTGCTGTTGAACCAGTGTCCGCACCAGCTGGATCTGCTGCAATGGCTGTGCGGCATGCCTGTGAAGGTGAGAGCCTTCTGCCACGAAGGAAAATGGCATGATATCGAGGTCGAGGATGATGTGACGGCTTATATGGAATTTGAAAACGGAGCCACCGGTGTCTTCGTGACTACCACGGCAGATGCTCCAGGAACCAACCGGCTGGAGCTGACCTTCGAGATGGGAAAAATCGTGTGCGAGGAAGGCAGACTATTTTTTGATAAACTGTCCACCAATGTGAGCGATTTCTGCAAAACGGAGAAGGAAGGATTTAAAAAGCCGGAATATTCCAGAATTGAGATTGAGACGGATGGACAAAACGAGCAGCATATTGGTGTATTGAAAGCATTCGCAGGTCATATTTTAAGAGGAACTCCATTGGTGGCAGAGGGAACGGAGGGAATCCGGGGGCTCACTCTGTCCAATGCCATGCATCTGTCCAGCTGGCTGGACCGCACCGTGGAACTGCCGTTGGATGAAGAATTGTTTTTACGAGAATTGAACAAAAAACGTGCCACTTCCAGAAAAAAGGAAGACACTGATATTGTATTTGATATGACAGGAACATATTAAGGAGGACAAAAGAATGACAGTAAAAATCACAGGTTTTGCAGATGAAATCGCACCGGAGCTGACAGCTCAGATCGCAGGTCTGAAAGGACTGGGAATGTCTTATGTGGAGATGCGCGGAGTGGATGGAGAAAATCTGATCTATCACACGGATGAAAAAGTGGCGCAGATCAAGAAGACACTGGATGAAAATGGAATCCGGCTTTCTGCCCTGGGATCTCCCTTGGGTAAAATTCTGATCACGGATGATTTCACTCCCCATTTTGAAGAGTTCAAGAGGGCAGTGGAGATCAGCCATAAGATGGAATGCCCGACGATCCGGATGTTCAGCTTCTATCTTCCGCAGGAGAGTGATCCGGCAGCCTATGAGGGCGAAGTCTTCGACAGGATCGGTAAATTCGTGGACTATGCCTCTGCGAATGATACACTGCTCCTGCATGAAAATGAAAAAGATATCTATGGAGCAATGGCTCCGGAATGCAAAAAACTCATGGATACCTTTTACGGGGATCATTTTAAAGCTATTTTTGACTTTGCCAACTTTGTACAGTGTGGGCAGGATACGCTGGAAGCCTATGAGATGCTAAAATCCTACATCGCTTATATCCATGTAAAGGATGCCTTGAAGTCAGACCAGAGTGTAGTTCCGGCAGGCTATGGTGACGGAAATGTGGCGGTGATCCTGAAGCGTCTGTCAGCCTCCGGATTTGATGGATTCCTGTCACTGGAACCGCACCTGTTTGAGTTTGAGGGTTTCCATGCACTGGAAAAGGACGGCAGGAGCATTGCTGTCAAAGAAAAGAAGGTACTCAGCGGTCTTGAGACATTTACCATAGCGCATGATGCTTTGATGAAGCTTCTGGACAACTGCATGTAATTCCCTTACGATGAGGGAGACTGCATCAGGAGGGCGCAGAGGCACCCACCTTCTCAATATACTCTGTGGGAGTATAGCCGGTATATTTTTTAAATACCTGGCTGAAATACTGTGGATTATTGCCGAATCCCACAGACCTGGCAATAGTTTTGATATTGTCATTATGATAGTACACCATAAGGCGGATGGCTTGTTCCATCCGCTTTTTGTTCAGGTAATCGGAAAAGCGGATGCCTTCCTCCTTTACAAATTGCTTGCTCAGGTAGCCGACACTGACAAAGAGATAGTTCTCTGCCAGCCATTTTAAAGACAGGGTCTCACAATCCAGATGGGCTTCCACGTAAGCTTTTAAGAGGCTGATGTTGGCACCGCCCTTAGAGGAGGCAGCCTCGTCCTTCTCCTGCAGCAGTACGATCTCCGCCAGCTTCCGGATTTCGGAGGTCTGGGTACAGGAATACAGGCGGCGGAAAAAGTCACAGGCAATATCCAGCGGCGGCTCTTGTCCGGAGTTATCGGGATTCAGGAAAAGTCCCAGGGCGATATTCTTCGCAACATCCGGAGTCATGGAAGGAGTGAAGACGGAATCCAGCAGAGATGGAATATCTGTTTCGGCCGGGGAAGCGGTAAATGCTTCACGCAGCCTGGAAATCCGCCAGGGAGCGGCCATGTTGTTATGGAATTCCCTGGTTTCTCCGGTTTCGGGGCGGATCAGCAGGATCCGGTCATAGCGGGCTATCTTGGATATGATCTGCGCAAACAAATCTTCCGAAGTGTCACCGTGGAGAAAAGAGGCTTCAAAGGTTACACACTGTTGCGGATAATGCAGCTCCTCCAAAGACTGGCGGATCGTTTCCTGATGGACCAGGGTGGGAGAGGACAGGACCAGAAGCGCACTGTTTTTTACATAAATAACAGAAAAGACACTTTCTGCTCCGCAGGAAAGCAGAATCCGCACGATATCCTTTAGAAAGCTTTTCAGATAGGTTTCTTCTACAAAGGAACAGATACAGGCATATAGTCCCTTTTCGGGAAAGGACAGAAGCCCCTGATACTTTTTGAATACCTGGGGAAAATTGTCAGGCTGATCCAACGCTTCCATAACCAGCCCCTGTTCTAATGGTGACTGCATATCCTTCAGCAGAAGTTCTTGCTCCGCCTTCTGCTGTATCTCTTTTTGCTTTTTTTCTTCACGGATTGTATTCAGACAGCTGATCAGCTCCTGCTTGTCCGTGGGTTTTAAGAGATAATAGCGGACCCCGTATTTCATGGCCTGCTTGGCATATTCGAATTCACCGTAACCGGATAACAGGATAAAAGTGATCCGGGAGTCGATGTGGGAGGCACGTTCGATCAGTTCCAGCCCGTTCAAAATAGGCATTTTGATATCCGTGATCACAACATCGGGATAGTCATCACGGATCCGGTCATAGGCTTCCATTCCGTTTTTGGCGGTGGCAATCACCTTGTAGCCGAGGGAGGTATAATCGATCATGGAAGAAAGTGCTTCACGTATGATCTGTTCATCATCTACAATCATCAATCTGAGCATAAGAATCCTCTCTTTCTTTGGGAATGGACAGCAGTACAATGGCCATTCCGTCTTCATTGTATATAGATAAGCCGTACCGGTCGCCGAAGAGCAGCTTCAGGCGGGAGTTGATATTCACCAGTCCCACACCGGAACCCTGGGGAGTGACCTGCCTGTGTTCCAGCTTCCAGATGAGATCATCCTCGAAATGGGAACCGGTATTTGCTACGGTAATCTGGTAGACGGTGTCTTTTTCGGAAATGGTGACGGTGATATGACAGACATCGTCACTGAATTCCAGAGCATATTTTAATGCGTTCTCTACCAGAGGCTGGATACAAAGTGTCGGGACATAAATATGGGAAATGTCATCCGGTACGTGCAGCTGGAAGTCCAGCCGGTCTCCGAAACGGATCTGCTGGATCCGGATATAATCCTTTAAAACGTCCAGTTCCTTTTTTAAGGGGATCAGGTCTTCTTTGCTGTTGACAGCAGCGCGGAACAGATTCCCCAGGGACCGGACCATGGTGGAGATGTCATCGGCACCGTATTTTTGCGCCATCCAGTTGATGGTATCCAGGGTATTGTAGAGAAAATGCGGGTTGATCTGCTGCTGCAGCATCTTGATATTGGTATCCCGGAGCAACAGCTGCTTTTCATAGTTTTTATCCCGCAAAGTCTTTACATTGGATTTCATTTCGTCAAAGCTGACATGCAGCTGCCCGATCTCATCGGTACGGAGACTGTAATCGTAGTGAGCGGTGTCCTCCGGATCCGGGAGTCCCTGTCCGAAGCGGCGGATCTTCTCTACCAGAAGATCCAGATGGTGCAGTATCCTGCGCAGAAGCAACAGTGCCAGAAACAGAGCGATCATCACGACCACGGCGGAGAACAGGATCATCCGGATCAGAACGGTATGGATCGCAGAAAAGAGCGGATCGTAATCCTGAAAATACAGATAATTCCATCCGGTACGTGGAAAATCTCCCTGGATGACAAAGGTCTTTCGTTTATCTATGGAAAGAATAGAATAATGGCTGCTGCCATGATTCAGCGACTGCAGCAGGCTGGAATACTGTTCCGGATGGTAAGTCTCCTGTGGGTAAAACTGCGCATTTCCTGCAAACAGGATAAAACGGGAATGCGTGGAAAGAGAATATCCGGCATTCTCCAGGGCATCACTGATCAGCTGGTCCAGGTCGATCACTATGTACAGGTAAGCCAGATGATCCAGGGTCAGATGGCGAAGCTGCCGGATATCCCGGTAAAGTACGATGGTATTCCCGGGGGAAGCCGGTGCACTCCAGCTGGCACGCCCCTGGCAGGCTGCTGCATTTTCTGCCAGTTCCTCCAGAGGAAAAGCATCCAGATCGGAAGTATTTCCCATACAGATCAGTGTGTCGTCAGGAAGTACCAGACTGATGGATTTGATATAGTCGTCATCAAAAATATAAGGATAGAGAGCCTGATATATCGTCTGCTTTCTCTGGGCATTACGGATACTGGTGGGAGCATCCATGATATCGGTGAGATTCGTCTGAATGATGGTATCGGACAGGATCCGGGCAGAACCGGATTCCACGGTCTCCATTCTTGCAGAGACGAAGGAAGATACATAATTCAGAGACTGTGCATTGGAAGTATACAGCTCACGGGCATAATACTGGGAAAGAAGCTGAATGCCCACAACAAAAGCAAAGAACACAAAAAGCAATGTCGTTGACAGGATCAGTAGTATTTTCTTATATAAAGACAGATTATTAAAACGCTGTGATAAATTGCTCATGGAAAAACCTCCGTATCATGGTTATTATATAGTAAAAATATGGGAAGTTCAATTTTCATCCGTGGGAAGAAAACAAAAAGCCGTTTTTTGAACACTCAGAAACCTTTTTTTGAACACGAAATTATGCAAAATGCCATATGGAATATGGAAAAACTGAAAAAAGTATGAAAATGTGACGAAAAAAATGTAAGATTATGGTTAAAAAGCCATTTTTTTGCATCGACAGAACCGTTATTTAACTTTACCATTATGCAAAATGGACATAAAATAAATTCATCAAAACAACAACGAGGGATGTGCAGGACACATACCCGACAGATTGTATGGGAGGTATAACAAATGAAGAAAAGAATGATTGCAGGTCTTATGGCTGTATTGATGACCATGTCTCTGGCTGCATGTGGAAGCAGCGCAGGCAGTTCTGATGCATCTGGCACAGGCTCCGCTGCCACAGGTGATAACAGCGCAGCACAGGCAGCCAGTGGTGACAAAGTAACCCTGAGCCTTTGCTGGTGGGGCAACCAGACAAGAAATGATGTAACCAAGAAGGCAGTTGACCTTTACATGGAACAGAACCCCAATGTAGAGATCAAGGTGGAGTTTACCGACTGGTCCGGCTACTGGGATAAGCTTTCTGCAATGGCAGCAGGCGGCAACCTTCCCGATATTATCCAGATGGATTACTCCTATCTGCAACAGTATCAGCAGAGCGGCCAGCTTGCTGATCTGAGCCAGTTCATTGACAGCGGTGTCATTGACACCAGCAAGATTGCAGACAGCGTTATCGATAGTGGATCTATTGATGGAACCTGTTATGCATTAAGCCTTGGCAGTAATGCTCCTATGATGGTATATGACAAAGAAATCGTAGAACAGGCCGGTGTAGAGCTTCCCGAGCAGCTGACCATCGAAGAACTGTATGATATCGGACAGACCATTTACGAGAAGACCGGTGTGAAGACCTACTACGATGGCGGCATCAATATGATGCAGGTCATCGCAAGAACCCAGGGATCTCATTTGTTCGATGAACTGGCAGCAGGAACCAAGACTGCAAGCGAAACCCACTTCGCTAATGTAGATAAGTTCAACAAGGCTGAATCCGCTATTTCTCCTGATCTTCTGGCAGAGAAGAACCCGGATGTAGTAGAGACCAAGCCCATCATTGATGGAACCACATGGAATGACTTTTCTTATTCCAACCAGTACATCAGTATTGCCAATACAGCCGGTAGAGATCTGGGAATCACCATGTATCCGACTACCAGCGATGCAACCACCCAACCGATGTTCTTAAAGCCCAGCCAGTTCTTTTCTATTGCTGAGACTTCCCAGAATAAAGAGGAAGCTGCAAAATTCCTGGACTGGTTCACCAACAGTGTTGAGTGCAACAATATCCTGCTGGCAGAGAGAGGTATCCCTGTGAACAGTGATGTAGCAGAAGCAATCAAACCTAATGTGGATGAGAATTCCCAGAAGGTATTTGACTATATCGCAGAAGTATCCAAGATCGCAACTCCTATTGATGATCCCGATCCCTCCGGTAAGGGTGAAGTAGAAGCACAGGCCAAGACCATTGTTGAGAACCTGCGTTATGGAGATACAGATGCAGCGGGAGCAGCAGAAGAATTCGTAACCACATCTCAGAAGATTCTGAGCGAGGCGGCAAAGTAAGACGAGAAGTAAGACTTCTGAAGTAAGACCGTTATAACAAATTGTAATCAAAGGGCGCCTGGATCCCATCCGGCATCGGGCGGGAGCCGGGCGCTTGTTATAGAAACGGCAGAAGGAGAGGAAAAATGAGCAAAGAAAAGACTTCCCCAAAGAGAAAAAGAACATTGGGCCAGTGGCTGGATAGTCCTAACGTATCCGGATATGTGTTTGTCGGACCGTTCATTATCGGATTTCTGGCATTCATGATGGTTCCCATGCTTTTATCTTTTGCATTTTCATTTACAAGATACAATATTTTACAGTCCCCGACATTCATTGGGCTGGAAAACTACATTACCATGTTCACGGATGATCCGAAATTCTGGAAGGTATTCGGTGTCACCATGTATTACGTGGTATTTTCCGTACCTCTTCGTCTGATCATGGCATTGATCGTAGCAATGCTTCTGGTGAAGAGCACCAAGCTGTCCGGCTTTTACAGAGCAGTGTATTACCTTCCTTCCATTATCGGTTCCAGTGTGGCGGTTGCCATTCTGTGGAAAAGAATGTTCGCCAGTGACGGTGTGATCAACGGTCTGTTCGGACTGGATATCGCATGGCTGGGACGTTCCGATACTGCAATCTGGACCCTGATCATTTTGGCAGTATGGCAGTTCGGATCCTCCATGCTGATCTTCCTGTCAGGATTAAAGCAGATTCCCGTAAGCTTATATGAGGCAGCCACCATGGATGGAGCTGGCGGTGTCCATAAGTTCTTCAAGATCACACTCCCCATGCTGACCCCCACGATTTTCTTCAATCTGATCAACCAGTTGATCAACGGCTTTATGGCATTTACACAGAGCTATATTATTACACAGGGAAAACCAAGGGATACCACCCTTTTCTATACTGTATATATGTACCAGAACGCATTTACCTATAACAAACTTGGCTATGGATGTGCACTTGCATGGTTTATGATTCTGGTAGTAGGAATTTTGACACTGATCTTGTTCAAGACCCAGAACAAGTGGGTATATTATGAATCAGAAGGTTGATGGTGAGCGTATGAAAAAAGGATATAAAGAAAAAAGATTTGCTATCGGAGTGATTTATCATATCTTCACCTTCTGTTTTGCCTGCGTGATGATATATCCGTTAGTATGGATGGTACTTAGTTCTTTTAAGGATACCAATGAGATTATAAGAACGGCATCGGAATTGATCCCAAGACACTTCTCTCTGGAGAACTACAAGGTAGGCTGGCAGGGATTTGCCGGATACAATTTCGGAACCTTCTTCAAAAACTCTTTTGTGATCGCAGGTTTATCCACCATCGGAGCAGTGGCTTCCTCTGCTGTGATCGGATATGGCTTCGCAAGAATTAACTTCAAATTCAAGGGATTCTGGTTCGCCTGCATGCTGTTGTCCATGATGCTTCCGTTCCAGGTAGTAATGATCCCGCAGTACATAATTTTTAATAAATTAGGCTGGGTCGGTTCTTACCTTCCTATCATTGTTCCCCAGTGGTTCGGTCAGGGATTCTTCATTTTCCTGAATATCCAGTTCATCAAGGGGATTCCCATGGATCTGGATGAGGCGGCCAGAATGGACGGATGTTCTACCTATACGATCTTCTTCCGTATCATCCTTCCTCTGATCAAACCGTCACTGGTAACCAGTGCAATCTTCTCCTTTATGTGGAGATGGGATGATTTCCTGGCAGCACTGTTATACTTAAGCGATCCGCTGAAATATCCGGTGAGTTACGCTCTGAAGATGTTCTCGGATCCTACCGCAGGTTCTGACTGGGGTGCTATGTTTGCAATGGCAACCTTGTCCCTGATTCCTATATTTGTTATTTTCCTGACTATGCAGAAATATCTGGTAGAAGGAATTGCATCCACCGGTATCAAGGGCTAAAGCTGTCCGGCGGGGAGACTGTTCCGGTTCTCCCCGCTTTTCTTGTTTTCAGATAAAAATCAGAGGAGAGTGTGTTATGGACACTGTTAGAAATCGGATCAAAGCTGTTCTCGAAGCCGTAGAGCAGATGATATATAGTGACAGACAACCGGTAACTTCCGTGAAGATCGCCAAAGCGGATTACCATTTTGAGGAGGAATTCCACAGAGAAGGAAAGGATTTCCGGGATTTCGGCCGCAATGAGACCTGGGGTGAGCTGGATCAGCATTATTTCTTCCTGGCAGATGTGGCGGTCCCGGAGCAGATGGAGGGGCATACAGTCCGTGCCGTGCTGAATACCGGAGCCACAGATATCTGGAATACGGACAATCCCCAGATCATGGCTTATGTGAACGGCAGATTTGCAGCTACGCTGGATATGAACCATCAGTTTATCATTCTGTCGGAGCATGCCAAAGCAGGAGAGACTTACGAACTGGCTTTTTATGCGTATTCCAGTGCGTATGCAGGCACGTTTACCGGTACGAATTTCTTCCGCCTGGAGCTGGCAGTCTACCGGGAAGAGGCGGCGGGACTCTATTATGACATGCAGGCTGTCTATGAAGCTGCGGATCTTCTGCCGGAGGACAATCTATCCAGGATCGAGGGCTTTAAAGCACTGGAAAGATGCATAAATCTGTTGGATCTGCGCAGACCCGGATCCGCAGAATGCTTTGAGAGCATGAAAATGGCGGCGCAGGAGCTGGAAGGTACTTATTATGCCGACAGAAGACCGAATCCGGTGACGGTGCACAGTATCGGCCATACCCATATTGATGTGGCATGGAAATGGCCCCTGCGTCAGACCAGACAAAAGGCAGTGCGCAGCTTTGAGACGGTACTGAACCTGATGGACAGATATCCGGAATACCGTTTTATGTCCAGTCAGCCACAGCTCTATGAGTTCGTGAAGGAAGATGCTCCCGGGGTATTTGCCAGAATCAGGGAACGGATCAAAGAGGGCAGGTGGGAAGCGGAAGGGGCCATGTGGCTGGAGCCGGACTGCAACATTTCCTCCGGAGAATCCCTGATCCGGCATATCATCTATGGCCGCAGATTTTTTGAACAAGAGCTCGGTGCGGAAAAAAATGAAGTATTGTGGCTGCCGGATGTCTTTGGTTACAGTGCGGCGCTGCCGCAGATCCTGCAGAAATCCGGGATTCCTTATTTTATGACCACGAAAATCGGATGGAATGAGTTCAACCGGTTTCCTCACGACACCTTTCTCTGGAAGGGCATTGACGGAACGGAAGTGTTGACACATCTGATTTCTACCAGAAACTATCAGAAGCCGGGTGACCTGAAGATGGTGGGAAACCATTCCACCACTTATAATGGTCTGCAGAATGCCTCCCAGCTCATGGGTACCTGGCAGCGGTATCAGGATAAGGATGTGAGCACTGAGGTGCTGACCTGTTACGGCTATGGCGATGGCGGTGGAGGCCCCACAGAAGAGATGCTGGAGCAGAGCAGAAGGCTGGAGCACAGCATCGTGGAATGTCCTGCAGCAAGACAGACAAGGGTGAAGGAATTCTTTCATATTCTGGAAGACAAAATGGACAAAAAGCGTCTGGCGGTATGGGATGGTGAACTATATCTGGAATTCCACCGTGGTACTTATACTTCCATGGCACAGAATAAAAAATATAATCGTAAGGCTGAGTTCAAAAACGGCGAAACCGAGCTGTATGCAGCAATGGCATCACTTCTGGATCAAAAGTATCTCTATCCACAGGAACAACTGGAACACAGCTGGAAACTGCTTTTGCTGAACCAGTTCCACGATATTCTGCCCGGTTCCTCTATTAAGGAAGTGTATGAGGATTCCGCCGCACAGTATGAAGAGATTTTTGCTGCGGATGAAGAAATGATGAAAACAGCGAAGAAGAGCATCCGGGAAAAGCTGTTCCGGTATCGTGCGGAGAAGAATGAGGAGGTCTGCGCAGTATGGAATCCTTTGAGCTTTGCACGTACGGCACTGATCCGTAATGCAGAGGGCAGTTGGCAGAAAATAACAGCAGGACCCAGCGGTGTTACTGTGTGCAGAGCGGTGAACTCCGGAGAGGACAACTGTTTCACTGAGCTTGTAATGGAGGAAAACGGACGACCGGTAAGCTTCAAAACGCCCTATTTTACCGTAAGATTTGATGCCAATGCTGAGATCACAAGCCTGGTGGATATCAGGGAGGACCGGGAACTGATCCAAAAGGGCAGGATGGGTAACCGTCTCACCGTATATGAGGATCGGCCGGCAGAATTCGATGCCTGGAATATTGACGAGGGATATCTGGAGAAATCCTGGGATGTCATTGATGTGGAAGAATTCAAAGTATTGGAGAACGGACCGGAGACGGCGGCATTACATGTGCGCAGACGGTTCCAGGATTCCATGATCGAACAGACCATTCGTTTCTACCGGCACACCGCAAGGATCGATTTTCAGACCAGAGTGGACTGGCAGGAACATCAACAGCTGCTCAGAGTATCCTTCCCTGTGGATATTCTGGCACATGAAGCGGATTATGAGATCCAGTTCGGCAATGTAAAGCGGCCGACACACAAGAACACATCCTGGGATCGTGCAAGATTCGAGGTATGCGCACACAAATGGGCAGATCTTTCCGAGCCCGGTTATGGTGTGGCACTGATGAATGACTGCAAATACGGTTATGATGTCCATGAGGGTGTGATGGGACTGACATTGATCAAGTCAGGTATTTTCCCCAATCCCGATGCAGATCAGGGACAGCATGAATTTACCTACGCATTGTTCCCTCATCAGGGAGATTTCCGCAAGGGCAGTGTGGTAAGAGAAGCTTACGATCTGAACTGCCCGATGGCATGGGAGAAGGTACAGGGTATCTATGAAGACAGCTTCTCAATGCTGCAGATAGCAGAGGAAAATGTGATGGCAGATACTGTGAAAGCAGCAGAGGACGGCAATGGCATCATCGTACGTATCTATGAGACTTGGGGAATGCGTACCAAAGTGCATGTGAACTTCCCACTTGCTCCGGATGCACAGGTAACAGTCTGTGACTGCATGGAGAATTTTTCCGGGGTGGAGAATGCGGATATGACCCGTGCACAGGACGGATGGAGCTTTACTATGAAGCCTTATGAAATCAAGACCCTGCGTATTGTGAATGAAAAAAAGTGAGAGGGTTACGAAGGAGAAAATTATGATCAATATATTAGAATACGGTGCAGTGGGCGATGGACAGACCAATGATGCCCCTGTCATTCAGAAAGCAATCGATACGTGTGCAGAACAGGGAGGAGGCGTAGTCCTCTTCCCCGGCGGCAGGACATATTCTTCCGGATATGTGCTGTTGAAATCCAATGTGGAGGTACATCTGGAGCCGGGCGCTGTCTGGAAAGCCAGCAGCAATATAGAAGATTATTACCCGCTGAGCAACAATGGTAAAATCACAGCCCATGAATCCGGCCTGCCTTCTTTCCTGAACAGTGAATATGCAGGACGCCCGTTCCATGCCTTTATCTATGCGCTGGGACAGGAAAATGTGACGATCTCCGGACAGGGTACCATTGATGGCAATGAATCTGTCTTTTACGGAGATGACTCGGGTTATCATATCGAGGGTTCCTATTATCCCAGAGTTCCGCTCCTGCTATTGGAGGATGTAAAGCATCTGACCATCAAGGAAGTCCGCCTGACGAACTGTGCCTTCTGGACAGTGCATCTGGTAGGCTGTAAGGATGTGCTGATCGACGGTATCCGCCTGCTGAATAATCTGAAGATGGCGAATTCCGATGGCATCGATCCGGATCACTGTCAGAATGTCCGGATCAGTAACTGTCACATTGAATGTGGAGATGACGCCATCGTATTGAAAAATTCCGGGGATTATAAGAAATACGGTCCCTGTGAAAATATCGTGGTCACCAATTGTACCCTGGTATCCACCAGTGCTGCCATCAAATTCGGCACGGAGGGAGAGTCTGACTTCCGGAATATTCTGGTGGAAAATTGCTGTATTTCCAGAAGTAACCGTGGAATTTCCATTCAGATCAGAGATAATGGCAACGTGGAAAATGTAATCTTTTCCAACATCATTATGGAGACCAGAAGGTTCTCTTATGAATGGTGGGGAAGAGCGGAGGCTGTCTGCCTGACTGCGCTGGATCGCAAACCCGGAGTTAAGGCCGGTAAGATCCGCAATATCCGCTTCCAGAATATTACCTGCGAGGGAGAAAACGGCATTTTCCTGCTGGGCAGTGAAGACAATTATATTGAAGATGTGACCTTTGAGGGCATTCGGCTGACACTGGATAAGAAATCCAAGTGGGAGATCAACGGCTACGATAAGAGACCCTGCCAGGGAGAGGGAGAGATCCACACAAAGATTTCCGGAATCTATGCGGATTATGTGAAGAATGTCTCCTTCCATGATATTCAGATCACGAAGAAAGAAGGAATCCTGCCTTTTTACGAGGAGGACGTGACACTGGGAAATGTAGAAAATGTACGGATCGATGTAGAAGAGCCGGAAGATGGGAGCCAGAATGGAGAAGAGTAATAGAAGGATCGCTCTCATCGGATTTGCAATCCTGATGGTCGGCCTGGGAATCAGTGACAGCCTGAGAGGTATTTTCTCCGGCATTTTTCAGACGCATTTTGCATTGACGGCAAAGGGGCTGTCCACGATCATAGCCGTAAGCTATGCGGGAAATCTGTGCTTCCTGCTGGCCGGAGGCAGAATCATGGATAAGATCGACCGCAAAAAGGCTTTTTTGGGATTTCTCGCAGTATGGATGTGTGCAATGCTGGTATTCCTGCTTACAGATAACTATTATGCATTGCTGGTGGGAATGTTCCTGGCAATGGGAGCTTCTACGCTGTTGAATACGTCCATTACACTGATCACACCGTTCATTTTTGCCACATCACCGGCCATGATCGTCAATGTATTGTTCTTTACGCAGGGAATCGGTACCAGCGGAGGACAGAGTCTGATCGGAAATCTGGCTAACGATTTTGGCGGATGGAAAGCTGTGACAGGGGTGCTTTTTGCCATCGGCGTTCTGGCGTTTCTGATCATTTTAAAACTGCAGATCCCGGACAGCGGAGAAGTGAAGAAGGCAGAAAAGGATCAGCAGGGAAGGAAAATGAAGGGAAACTACCTTTGGATTGTCATGGTGGTGATCTTTGGTGTATACTTTATTGCAGAACATGGAATGCTGAACTGGTTTGTGATCTACGGAACCAATGCGCTGGGACTGGAGCAGGGAAAGGCTGCCAATTATATGGCGTTGTTTTTTGGCGGAATGACGGTGGGAAGACTGGTCTTTTCTCCGTTGGTTGACCGGCTGAAGGTATTCCCGAGCATTGCCTTGTTTTCTGTGATTTCTGCAGTGCTTTATGCGGCAGGGATCTTCAGTGGGGCACTCTGGATGCTGAGTCTGGCCGGACTGTTCTGCTCGATCATTTATCCGACACTGGTTATGGCCATCGGGAGACTTTATGATCCGTCGCAGGTGTCTACGATGTCCGGATTGATCATCAGTGTGGCATCCCTGTTTGATATTGGATTTAACTATATTTACGGAGACATTGCTGAAAAAACAGGATATGGCAGGAGCTTTCTGATCATGCCGGCAGCAATGATACTCTTTACTCTGTTGTTTGTGCTGGTGTTCCATAAGCGGATCCTGAACAGGGAACAGGCATAGTAAAAAGTTGTAATGGGAGGATGTTAGAATGAAATTAGGCGGAATTGAAGCCGGCGGCACAAAGATGGTATGTGCCATAGGAGATGAGCAGGGAAATATTTTCGATAGGGCAGTATTCCCTACGGAGACACCGGAGAGTACGGTGCCGAAAATGATAGCATATTTTCAGGATAAAGGAATCGAGGCACTGGGGATCGGCTGTTTCGGCCCGGTGGATCTGAATAAAAAATCGGCAACCTACGGCTATATTACCAGCACTCCGAAGTTGGCATGGAGATTTTATGATTTTGCGGGAGCGTTCCGGGAAGCACTGAAAGTCCCTGTAGGTTTTGATACAGATGTCAATGGAGCAGTGCTTGGCGAGGTACGCTTCGGCGCAGCCAAGGAGTGTGAGAATGCGCTCTATATCACCATTGGTACGGGAGTAGGTGTAGGGGCATATATTAACGGCAGACTGCTGCATGGCCTGATGCATCCCGAGGGCGGACATATCTTCCTGCGCAGGCACCCGGAGGATACCTATGAAGGCTGCTGTACTTATCACGGTGCCTGTCTGGAAGGACTGGCTTCCGGTCCTGCGATTCAGGGCAGGTATGGCAGAAAGGGAGCTGAACTGGCCGGAAGAGAGGATGTCTGGGAACTGGAAAGTTACTACATCGGACAGGCTGTGGCAGATTACATGCTGACTTACTCGCCGGAGAAGATCATTCTCTGGGGCGGCGTGATGCACCAGGAGAAGGTTTTCGACATGGTGAGACAGAATGCGGTGGAGTTTCTGAATGGCTATCTGCCGGAGACCAGCCTGCCGAAGGATATGTCACAGTATGTGGTGGCTCCTGCACTGGGCGAGAACCCCGGAATCATCGGTGCAATGTGTCTGGGAATGGATGCATACCTGATGGAATGTGGGAAGAATCTGTGAGGAGGCTTGATGAAGTAGCGGTTGATAATCCAGAGAGGGTGAGATCACCAGAGAGTTTTCGGCGATCTCGCCCTCTTTTTTGCGGTCCTGTAAGGCAAGGATCTCGGGAGAATCCGGTTTCGCCGTGTCGGGGTTGGCACCGCCGAGACGCCGGGGTACTGTAAGTGGTGTGTGGAACGTTGCTGGGCAGTTCCAAGATTGCGGAGATGAAAACGTGTAACAAAGATTTGAAATTATGTAATAAATAATCATAATTTTGTCAATACACTTTTGGCACTAAAAGCGAAAAGTGCCGAAAATATTTTGGTGGATGACAGGCATAGAGTATGGCAACAGCAGGTTGCTTTTCATAACATGAATTTATCTATATGATATGGTTATGGAGGTAATGACTATGGAAACAAAAAATATAATTTTGAAACTTCGCACAGAAAGAGGAATGTCACAGGACGAGCTGGCAGATAAAATCATGGTTACAAGGCAGGCGGTATCGCGTTGGGAAAACGGTGATACCGTTCCCAATACTGATACACTTAAGCTCTTATCAAAAGAATTTGATGTCTCCATCAATACGCTTTTGGGAGAACCCAGAAAGCTGATCTGTCAGTGCTGCGGAATGCCAATTGATGATGATTCCATATTGGGACGTGATAAGGATGGCACATTAAATGAGGAGTATTGTAAATGGTGCTATGCAGATGGAACGTACACATATAATGATATGGATGAATTGATTGATGTGTGTGTAAAGAATATAGTAAATGAAAACTTTACCGAAGAACAGGTACGTTCTTATCTGAAAGAAATGCTTCCAAAGTTAGATTACTGGAAAAGGTATGATGAACTTAGTGACAATGGGCAGTTTGAAGAGTTTAAAATGCAGTTGATAAATGAAATAAATGATCTGCATATAGACGGACTTCCCAGGGTAGATAAACTAAATGCACTTGTGGGGAAACATGTGAATCTGGAATATAGTCTGCCAAATGGACAGAAAATGAAATTCCTTGATGATCAGAAAACCTATCTGGGGAACCAACTGGAGTCTGAATTCGGAGGAGACAGATGCTTTGGCATTCTGGCAGGTATGGATTTTATTCTGGTATGTACATATGAGAAGAATGGTGAAAATCCGGAGCTTCTGATTTATAAAAAGAGATAATGTTAACAAAAAGAAAATTTCAGCTAACAAAATAGTGGTTTAAGCCGCTACTGCTTCCGGATGAAGTGCATTCCGCAGATATCTCGGTAGTCTTGATTCAAAATCAGCAGTAAATACAGCCAACTGCTCATTGCTGAGCTTTAGGATTTCCTGAAGGCTTGCCATTAAGGCATCCATCAGGATACTAAGTGATCTGCAGAAAGTAATGGGGTTCTTTTTTGGAAAAATATTGTGTAGGGGTCATGCCGTAGTGTTTTTTAAAAACCCGGTAAAAATAAGAAACGCTTTGGAAACCACAGGACTTGCTGATGACAGAGAGAGAATTGCCGCCCTGTTCCACCTGGTGTATGGCATGACGGAGGCGAAGCTTATTAATATATTCTTTTACGGTGAGGGATTCTGTCCGCCGGACAGCCCGGTGGACATAGCTTTCGGACACACCGCAGGATTCGGCGATATCCCGGACGGTCTGAAGCGTTGTATAGTTTGCGTTAATATAATTAATGATCCGCTGAAAACCGGAAGCTTTATTCTCACTGACAGAAATTTCATTTTCAAGAGGATACTGATAGCGAAAAGCTGCCAGATCTGTAAGAATCTGTGCAAGCAACAGGTAGGCAGTGGGAGATTTGCAGCAGGAAGCTGCGTTCCAGTCGACGAGCTTTTGTCTGTAATCCTCGGGAATGAAAATAATCGGTGCCTTGAAACAGGTCAGGTAGGAAGATACTACGGCAGGTAAAAAGTATTTTTCAAGATAGACTTTTGAAAAATGGATGCAGATCCCGGTATAATCCGTGTCACCGACGCTTCGGTGAGAGATATTGCTCTCAAACAGGCTTGCCATGCCGGCTTTTACCCGGTAGGTGATATCGCCGATGGTAACCAGACGCTCCCCGGAGAGCAGAATATAGATTTCATAGTTGGTGTGGTGATGCGAATAGGGCATGGACCATCCTTTTTTTGTATCTTCATAGGAAATTTCAAAATCTTCGCATAAAAAAGTTCTTCTATCTGTCATTTCTGATTCACTCCTCTCAGGTATTATGATGTCGGGGTCAAAAGCCCTTAACTTTGATGCCTACGGATTGTTCCGTGCTTATTGGCTTAGACCTTTCGCCCCTGGCATCATATTATATCAAAAAGGTTCAGAATAATGCAATGAATATAAAAAATAGTTCATGATAGTGAATTTAAAACACTAAAGTTAAGCTATATAATGATTCCGTGATCAAGGAGAAAACATCAGAAAATTTACTATGGATCCGCTAGGGGATTTTCTGTATGGAAAAGGGTCTGTGGGATGGAGCTTATATGAGAATATTGTTGAATGGAAAATGGCATGTAGTACTGGAGGACGGAACCACGGGACAGATGGATCTGCCGGGGACGTTGGATGAGAACGGGATCGGACATAGAGATGTGGGGGCGAATCAGTGGCATCCGGATGCGGTACTGGGGAATGCGGCGGGAGAGATAGACAAAGATGCACCGATCGCTACGAGATTTACCAGGCGGCATACCTATGAGGGAGAAGCCAGGATCAGTCGTAAGATAACGGTACCGGATTACGGAACCGACAGGCTGTTCGTACTGGCGGAGCGGGCACGGGCACTCCGGCTGCTAGTGGATGGAGAAGCGTGTGCGGTGTTCCGGCAGGGGACACTAAGTACACCTTATATTTTTGAACTCACCGGGGCGGCACCGGGAGAACATGAATTTACGTTTCTTTCGGATAACAGCTATCCGGGAATGCCCAAAGCTGCCATCTATTATTCTTCCGCAGCGACGGATGAGACACAGACAAACTGGAACGGGATACTTGGCGAATGCAGCATGTATACCAGACCGCAGAATTTTATAGACAGCCTCCGGGTATATCCGAGAGCGGTGAAAAAGGAAGAGAAAAATAAAGCAGGCGGATATGTGCTGGATGTATGTGTGGAACTGGCACCTGGCGCAAAGAAAGTATATAAAGATGCGAAAATCATATTACAGTCAGAGGCTCTGGCGGCAGGAGAGTTAGAAGACACACAGACATTGACGGAAATTATCAGCTATTCCGGGGAGGGATTAGCGGAAGCCGGAACAGATAAAGAGGAGAATCCGAAAACAATGGAAATCTGGTTCCGTGATCTGCCTCTGCGGGAGAATGTGAAACTGTGGGACGAAGATGAGGGCAATCTCTATGAGATGGCTGTAACCCTGGACAACGGTATGTCAGCAGAAGATAAAGGCGGTAGCACTGCTGAGTGCAGGACCCGTTTCGGCATCCGCTCTTTTGGTGATAACGGCAGCGGCAGACTGGCACTGAACGGTAGGGCAATTTTTCTGCGGGGTGAGGCAAATTGCGCAGAATACCCGGAGACCGGGCATCCACCCATGACAATTCCGGAATGGAAAGAGATGTTATTAAAATATCGCAGTTATGGAATCAACTTTGTAAGATTCCATTCCCACTGTGAGCCGGAAGCTGCGTTTGCGGCAGCGGATGAACTGGGAATGCTTCTGCAGCCGGAGCTGTCTCACTGGGATCCGAAGGATGCCTTTGGAACGGAGGAAAGCTATCGGTATTACCGGGCAGAACTTGTGGACCTATTGAAAACCTATGCCAATCATCCCTCTTTTGTAATGCTGACACTGGGCAATGAATTGCAGGCACAAGATGAAGGCAGAGAACGGATGCGGGAACTGGTCAGAACGGCGAAAAGGATGGATCCGACCAGACTGTATGCGAACGGATCCAATGCCTTTTATGGTGAAGAAGGATGTGACCCAGAGAGCGATTTCTATACATCGCAGAGTTGCAAGGATGTGGTGATCCGCGGAACATTCTCCGGCATGCGGGGGTATCTCAATGAAAACTATCCCTCCGCAGATCGAACCTATGATGAGGCGATGGCAGAGATACGAAAAGAGTATCAGAAGCCGGTATTCAGTTTTGAAGTGGGGCAGTTCGAAGTGCTGCCGGATTTTGAGGAGCTGGAAAGCTTTCATGGAATATCGGATCCGGTGAATCTGAAACTGATCAAAAAACGTGTAGAGGAACGGGGACTTTTGCCCACATGGGAAAAATACGTGGAAGCCACCGGAGAACTGTCGAGGCTGGCATACCGGGAAGAGATTGAAGCAGCTATGCGGACGAGAGAGCTTTCAGGGATTTCGCTCCTCGGACTGCAGGATTTCCCGGGGCAGGGGACGGCACTGGTAGGCATGATGAATTCCCATTTAGAACCGAAGCCCTATGATTTTGCCAGACCGGAAAGGTTCCGGGAATTTTTTCAAGAGTGTAGGATTTTGGTAAAGCTGCCACATTATACCTATGAGGCAGGAGAACGGCTGATCGCAGAAGTGGAAGCAGCGAATTTCGGCAAGGAAAATATCGAAGGAGTATTTTGCTGGACCCTTGCGGGAAAAAAGAGTGTGTCTGAGAATGGAAACTGTGAGCCGGCGGAGATAAAAAGCAAAAATACAGTTATCGCAACCGGAGAAGATACAGAGATAACAATCTGCCGCCCGGGAAGTTATACAGAGGTAGGAAGTCTGGATATTCCGCTCGACTTTGTGGAGAAGAATACCGCACTCACGCTTAAGGTGCGCATCGGTGACAGTATCAGTGCTTATCCGATATGGGTGTATCGAAAGACCACTCCGGTATGCCCGGAAAATGTATATGAGACCAGAGCCTTTGATATGAAGACGAGAGAAATCCTTCAAAATGGTGGAAGAGTCTATCTGTCTCCGGATGCAGACAAAGAGAGTCTGCCCAATTCCATTAAAACACAGTTTACGACGGATTTCTGGTCGGTGGGAACTTTTGCAGATCAGGAAGGCGGTATGGGGCAGCTGATCGATACGGAGCATCCAATTTTTAAGGAATTTCCGACGGATTTTCATACGGACTGGCAATGGTGGATTATGGCAACGAAGCGGGCGGTGATTCTACCGCATCCCATGAAGACGATCATTACGGAGATGGACAGCTATGCATTCTTACGTCCCATGGCACAGATGATAGAGTTTCGATGCCTGAAGGGAAAAGTATTGCTATCCACCATGGAATTGCATAAGAGTCAGCAGTATCCGGAGGTGAGGGCACTGCAGGCGTCAATTTATACGTATCTGTCGGGAGAGAATTTTGAGCCGGCGGAGGAAATAACGGAAGAAGAGTTAAGCATGCTGGTGCGAGGTTAAAATAATATCGGGCGGCGGAAAGAAAGCTGCACGGAGATAAAAGGAGGAAACCATGAATAAGGTTCAGGTCTGGGAAGAAAAAGTGATCATTCCCACATACGAAGCAGGAAAGCCGGATAAGAATCCGATGTTTTTGGAGAAACGTGTCTATCAGGGAAGCTCGGGAAGGATCTATCCCCACACGGTGATTGAGAAGATCAGCGATGAGAAAGTGGATAAGGAGTATACAGCGCTTTTTTTGGAGAACGATTATCTGAAAGTAATGATGCTGCCGGAGCTGGGAGGCAGGATCCAGAGAGCTTATGACAAGACAAATGGCTACGATTTTATATATTACAATCATGTCATCAAACCGGCGTTAGTGGGACTGGCGGGACCATGGATCTCCGGCGGTATTGAGTTCAACTGGCCGCAGCATCACAGACCCAGTACCTTTGATCAGGTGGAATATACCTATGCGGAAAATGAGGACGGGAGCGCTACAGTATGGATGGGAGAGATCGAGAATATGTTCCGGACAGAGGGCGTGCTAGGCATAACTTTGTATCCTGATAAGGCATATATCGAATTATCTGCACAACTCTACAACCGTACGAAAATGCCCCAGACTTTTCTATGGTGGGCGAACCCTGCCGTGGCGGTAAATGATGACACCATCTCCGTCTTTCCAGAGGATGTGACGGCGGTCTATGACCACGGCAAGCGGGATGTTATCAGCTTCCCCTATGCGGAGGGAACCTACTATAAGCACAAATACGATCATGTGAATATCGCACAGTATAAAAATATTCC
This sequence comes from Clostridium sp. AF34-10BH, assembly GCF_003478095.1. NCBI lineage: Bacteria > Bacillati > Bacillota > Clostridia > Eubacteriales > Clostridiaceae > Clostridium > Clostridium sp. AF34-10BH. The sequence continues at coordinate 41,868 of NZ_QUEC01000010.1, read as the reverse complement.
GGTTCCCACCTCCTATATGGCATACCGTTCGGATTATAATTTTATAGGGGAGTACGATTACGGAAAACAGGCAGGACTTCTGCATGTGGCAGATCATCATATTGCTCCCGGGAAAAAGCAGTGGACCTGGGGATGCGGAGAATTCGGCAAAGCATGGGACCTTGCACTGACCGACGAGGACGGTCCGTATATCGAACTGATGACAGGCTGTTTTACGGATAATCAGCCGGATTTCACATGGATCCAGCCCCAGGAGACCAAGAATTTCAAACAGTATTTTATGCCCTATAAAAATATCGGCTATGTGAAAAATGCCACCATAGATGCCGCAGTGAATGTGGAATATGATGAGACTAAGGGACAGCTTACGGTATCGGCCTATACCACATCCGTGCAAAAAGAGGCAAAAATTCAACTGACACTGCCTGGAGAAAACGGCGGACAGGGAAAGGTACTGTATGAGGAAGTCTCAGATCTGTCACCTGAGCAGACCTGCAAGGTGAAGGTCGATCGGGAGACATTGCAGCAATTTATATCACAAAAAACAGAGAAGCAAAACGACACAGAGGCAATCTGCGGTCTGCGGGTAAGCGTCCTTGCTTCAGATGGCAGAGAACTGGTCTCTTACCGAATCCCGGAAAAGATCGAAGCGGAAGTGCCGGAACCGGCGAAGGCAGCACCGCTTCCCGAAGAGTGTGAAACCACGGAGGATCTGTTCCTTTATGGTCTGCATGTGGAGCAATACCGGCATGCCACTTACCATCCGGAGGATTATTATGTGGAGGGACTGCGCAGGGATCCTACCGATATCCGCCTGAACAATGCCTATGGAAGATGTCTGCTTAAAAAGTGTGATTTTGCCGGGGCGGAAAAATATTTCCGGAAGGCGGTGGAGAAGTCTGTCCGTTCCAATCCGAACCCTTATGATTATGAGCCGTACTATAATCTGGGACTTTCTTTGAAATATCAGGGAAAAGAAAAAGAAGCCTATGATGCCTTTTACAAGGCCATCTGGGGTGGCAACTTCCAGGCACCCGGATTCTATGAACTGGCCTGTCTGGATGCAAAAGCGGGAAGATTTGCAGAGGCTCTGGAACATGTAAACGAATCTATTCTCAGACAGTACCAGTGCATGAAAGCCCGGGCATTGAAGGAAAATATTTTAAAAAAACTGGGAAGAGTGCAGGAAGCGGAAGAATTACATAAGGAGAGCCTTAAGATCGATCCGCTCTATGACAGACAGCCGGAGAAGATCAACCATAACACCCTGCTGGAGCTGATGATCGATCTCTATGAGGCGGGAGATTACGCACAGGGAATCACCCTTGCCGAAAAATGGGTGGAACAACAGAACGTATCACGGCAAGAGGATATTTATCCGCTGGTATATTATTATATTGCTTACGGATACCAGAACCTGCATGGGAAAGAAAATACAGAACAGACAAATCATTACATGACAGTGTATGTGACACTGGGAGAAAATGCGGTAGCGGACGGCTGCTTTCCCCACAGAACGGAAGATTATATCGTATTAAAGAGTCTGGCAGAAGATTATTATCTGGATATGGTTTACTATTATCTGGGCTGCCTGCTCTATGACAGGAGAGCGTACGGCGAAGCCATAGCGGATTATGAAGAAGCGGCTCGCAGGTACCCGGATTTCCCGACGGTACACAGGAATCTGGCACTGGCATATTACAATGTGAAAAAGCAGCCGCAGAGAGCGTACGAGGAAATGGAGAAAGCTTTTGCACTGGATGAGACGGATGCCAGAGTGTATCTGGAACTGGATCAGCTGAAGAAGCGTCTGAATGTTCCCGTGAAAGAACGCTGGAGTGACATGGAAAAATATTTTGACCTGGTGGAAAGCAGGGATGATCTGTATCTGGAGTATGTGACACTTTTAAACACTCTGGGAGAACCTGAGAAGGCTCTCGGCCTGATCAAAGCAAGGAAGTTCCATCAGTGGGAAGGCGGTGAAGGCAAAGTGGCAGCCCAGTACCTGACCGCCTTGTATCAGCTGGCAAAAGCGGCTGTGGAAAAAGAGGACTATGCGGAAGCAAAGGAACTTCTTCTGCGGGCAGTCGGGGAATATCCTCATAACCTGGGAGAAGGAAAACTAGAGTCAGGGCAGGAAAATAATCTGTACTATCTGCTGGGACTGGTGCAGGAAAAACTGGGTGAAGCAAAGGATGCTTTCGAGAGCCTGACAAGGGCCTGTTGCGGAGAGTCAGAACCGGTGGGCATGATGTATTATAACGATCAGCCGCCCGAAATGATCTACTATCAGGGACTTGCATACCGAATGCTTGGGGAAGAAGAACAGGCAGTTCGCAGATTCCAAAAGCTGGTGGATTATGGCAGAGAACATATCAGAGATGATGTAAAAATAGATTATTTTGCGGTATCTCTGCCGGATCTGCTGATTTTTGAAGAAAACCTGAACGAGCGGAACAGAAAGCATTGCCTGTTCATGATGAGCCTGGGACTTAAAGGACTGGGACGGATAGACGAAGCGGAAAAGTGTGCGGAAGAACTACTTGCCATGGACAATGCTCACCAGGAAATCCGGGTACATGATCTGTAAAAAAGCTTGAAAAGAAAGACTTGAATAGGAAGGTTTTTGAGGAAAGGATTACAAAATGGAAAACATGGGAAAAGAGGTATATAGCTATAACAGCGAATGCTTAACCTGCAACGACAGACCGATCCTGCCCATCATGGGAGAATTCCATTTCTCCCGCTATCCGGAAGGGGAATGGAAAACAGCACTTAAGAAGATGCAACAGGGCGGCGTAGACATCGTTGCTGCGTACGTGTTTTGGATCCACCATGAGGAAGCGGAAGGTGAGTGGGATTTCTCCGGCAGAAGGAATCTGAAGGCGTTTTTGAACTGCTGTCAGGAAGCCGGGATGAAAGTATGGCTGCGTATCGGTCCGTGGGCGCACGGAGAGTGCAGGAACGGTGGCTCCCGGACTGGCTGGTGGAGAAAGAAAAGCGGGGCAAACTGTCTCTTAGAACGGATGATCCGCAGTATCTGAAGTATGTGGACATCTTTTTTACCAAGATTGCCGAGCAGGCGGATGGCTATATGCATAAGGACGGAGGTCCCGTCATCGGTATTCAGATCGAGAATGAGTACGGGCATGCCGGAGGTCCTTCCGACAGGGAGGAGGGCATGGCGCATATGCGCACACTCAGAGTTATGGCGGAGAAGAAGGGACTGACCGCTCCTTATTTTTCAGCGACCGGCTGGGGAGGTGCTTATGGGCCGGAAGGATTCCTGCCGGTGCTGGGCGGGTATGTGGATGCTCCGTGGGCGAATCATACCCACGAACTTGCGGCAAGCGAGAATTTCTTGTTTCAGCCTTTTCACGACGATGCCAATATCGCATCGGATTTCGCCGAAGGACAGAGTGGTTTTACCTTTGATACGTCAAAATTCCCTTACCTGACGGCGGAGCTGGGTGGGGGACTGCAGGTGACGGCACACAGGCGCACTTACCCGTATCCGGAGGACATCGAGGCACAGACGATCTGTATGCTGGGAGCCGGGGCAAATCTGATCGGATATTATATGTACCACGGCGGCGTGAATCCTGACGGAAAATATACCACCCTGCAGGAGTCGAAGGCGACCGGCTATGCCAATGACCTTCCTGTGAAAAGCTATGATTTTCAGACGTGCCTGAGGGAAAACGGTCTGCCGTCAGAAAGCTATTATCGACTGCGCAAGCACCATTTTTTTATAAAAAACACACAAGAACTGCTGGCACCGGCAAAGGTGTACCTGCCGGATAATATCTCCGAGCCTGCGAGTGCGGAGGACATGGAGACGCTGCGGGCAGCCTTCCGTTATAATAAAACGGCGGACTGCGGGTTCTTATTTATCAATAATCACCAAAGAAAACGGAAAATGACGGAGAAACAGATCACACCGGAAAAGCCATTACAGTTTACGGTGACAGATGTTGAAGGAATACAGAGGCAGATTATTTTCGACCGGATTCATGTGCGGACGGATGCGATTCTGGTGCTGCCTTACAATCTGCCGGTGGTGATACGGGGAGAGCAGTTCAGACTTCGGAAAACCAATGCCTCTTATCTGGGATGCTTTGGCGGAACTTATTATTTCTATACGGATGAGAAGCCGGAGGATATTTATTTCGAGTGGAGTGATGGCAATGATCATGCGGAAGCGGTAAGGATCCTTACCATACACGATGCGGAGCATTTTTGTTATGCGCAGGAAGGGGCAGATGAAAAGGGCAAGGTGAGTCTGCTGCCGGATCTGCACTTTGCGGAAGCCGGTAAGGTGCGGATCGCGGATGCCGGACAGGCAGTGGAAAGCATCTGGAACGTATATGGTCAAACAGAACCGAACGTCTATGAATTAACCTTGGAATATGAGTATCACCCGGCGGATGCACTGTCTGGCGATGTCTGGCTGGAACTGGATTTCGGTGGGGACTGCGCACGCTTGTATCAGGACGGAAAACTGATTGACGACTGGTTCTCCAATGGCGAGTTATGGCGCGTGGCACTGAAACGCTATGACTATCCGACAAAACTGACCCTGGAACTGGATCCTTTCAAACCGGATGTCTATTATGATCTGCCGCCGAAGCGGGAGAACCGCCTGGCAGGGGCGAGACTGCTGCGGTTAAGTTGACCGGAACCCGGTTTGGCAGGACTCACTTTGGAAACAGAAGGATAGAAAAGAGGATACAGATATGAAAGACATGACACAGGGAAAACCGTTAAAACTGATCATCGGCTTCGCCATACCGATGCTGATCGGCAATATCTTTCAGCAGGTATATAATGTGGCGGATACAGTGATCGTAGGAAGATTCTTGGGAGAGAGCGCGCTGGCGGGCGTGGGAAGCACGGGAACGCTGACCTATTTTCTGCTGGCACTGGTCAGCGGCATGTGTAACGGCGCAGGACTGGTGGTTGCGCAGTGTTTCGGCTGCGGGAATAAAGAGCGTCTGGCGAAGACGGTGACAGCACTGATCTGGGTGGCGGGAGTGCTGACCTGCATCATGTCACTGATCGGTATTTTCGGTGCGGAATTTTTCCTGCGGCTTTTAAGCGTGCCGGAAAATGTTATCGGCTATTCTGCTACGTATCTGCATATCATTTATACTTTTGTTTTCGGCAGTGTGGTCTACAACGGCTGTGCGGCGATCTTAAACAGTGTGGGGGATTCGAAGACTCCGCTGCGGGCGGTGATCGCTTCCTCGGTAGTGAACATCGTGTTTGACCTGTTTTTCATCATTGTGTGTAAGATGGGAGTAGCGGGAGCAGCTTATGCGACGATTCTGGCACAGTGTACTTCGGCGGTGATCTGTTTTGCAAAAGTCATGAAGGGGAGAGAAGAGATTGGCCTGTCTCTGATGAAATGGAAGCCGGAGGCTGGTTATATCCGGTTGGTAGTGAAGACCGGATTCCCGGCGGCATTCCAGTCCTGCATGATCGCACTGGGCGGCATGAGTGTCCAGAGACTGGTGAATTCCTTCGGCTCGTCCACCATGGCGGCCTACGTGGCGGCAAATCGTGTGGACAGTGTGGCGATCCAGGTCATCGTCTCTATTGGAACGGCACTTTCGGTATTTACTGGGCAGAACATTGCGAAGAATCAGTATGACCGGATCAGGGAAGCTCTCTATAAGACATTGGGTGTCATGGTGGGAGCCAGTATTTTTATTGCCTCCATGGTACTTATTTTCCGGGTTCAGTTAATGACGCTGTTTTTGGATGCGAACGAATCGGGAGAAGCCATCGGCATCGGCTGCACCTATCTGACCATTATCGGCGTGGCTTATGTGATCGCGGGGGTGATGCAGAGCTACCAGAATGTGATCCGGGGAGCCGGAGACGTCAATACCTGTATGGTAGCGGGACTGACGGAGCTGTCCGGCAGGATCGTGTTCGCGTATCTATTGTCCGGAACCCTGGGCGTCACGGGAATCTGGATCGCCACTCCTCTGTCCTGGAGTTGTGGCTGTGTGATTCCGGTGATCCGGTATTATTCCGGCAAATGGAAGCACAAGAGGCTGGCCTGATGACCGGAGTGACCGGAACACAGAGGGGCTATTCCGGCCGCATCCATCCGGCAAATTCCAGAATGGACTGGTTCTCAGCCTTTTTCTCGCTCTGCTGCATCTGCTTGCGGTATTCTCTGGGAGACATCTGCATAAGTTTGATAAAGTAGCGGTTGAAACTGGACACGGAATGGAACCCCACCATCTCGGAAATGTCCAGAATAGAGTGTTCCGTACTGCGTAACAGAATACAGGATTTTAAAATCCGGGTGTTGTTGACGTAGTCTAACGGTGAAGTTCCCATAATATCATGGAAAACCCGGCGGAAGTGCGTCGGGCTCCAGTGGCAGAGATCGGCCAGATATTCGATCGAGAACTGTTGCATATAATTTTTCTCAATATATTCCAGAGCGGGTGAGATCACCAGAGAGTTTTCGGCGATCTCGCCTTCTTTTTTACGTTCCTGTAAGGCCAGTATTTCAAGAGAGTCCGGTTTGGCCGTGTCGGGATTGACACCGCCGAGACTTTCGATCCGGTACAATTCAATATAAAGGGAGCATAACAGGCTTCTGGCACTGATCTGATAGCAGGGATTCTGCTCTTCCAGCTCGTGGATGATATGGGACACCAGATAGTTGATGTGGGGAAAAGACTCTTTGCTGAAAATATAGCGGAACCCCGGGAAGCCGTCTGTGGAGAGGTCGTGATTTTTCCAGGAAGCGGGGAGAAGATTGCGGAACAACTCCTTCGGATCCAGAAACAGATAGGACCAGTGGCTTTTTGTGCCCGGGGCACTATAAGTGGTGTGTGGAACGTTACGGGGCAATACGGTGACATCACCGGCATGGAAGGTCTGTTTTTCGCCATTGATCTCTAATGTGCCGCTGTCGGAATGACAGATCCCGATCTCCAGACAGTTATGAAAATGAAGGCTTCCGCTGGGAATATCGGAAATCTTCCAATAATCACCGGACAGAAGCAGTACCGGGAAGTGTGTTGGCAGATAATAACTTCGGTATTCTGTGACAGCTCGTTTGGATTTCGCCATAGTGTGCCTCCTGTTCCAGAGTTTCCTGAATCGCTTTGTGCATCCTGTATGATGATGCAACGGAAAGACATGCTGCAGTAGAAATAATGTCTATACATTATATATAACAATTAAAATGGATAAAATCAACCATTATGTTGCGAAAATGATTTTTTTAGGGTTTGCAACGTTTCCGTGGAAGAGATTAAAAAAGGCTAAAAATACCGTGAAACAGCGAATCCTACAGCAAAAACGCTCCAAAATTCACGTAAAATTTACGAAAATGCAACGAAACTTCAAAACTTACGAAAAACGACCATGATCTATAATGATTGTTTTTGCATAGTTTTCTATATTGATTGATTAGAAAAATATGACAACATGTATGATAATATGCTTACAAGGTTACAAAAAGTGTACAAAATGACGAGAAAATATAGTTGACACTTGAGGAGGTTCGACATGGCGAAGAAGAATGCAGCCAATGTGGTGGGTGTGAAAACAAAAACCACTTGGAAACAAGCTTTTAAAAGAGACTGGCAGTTGTATCTGCTGTTATTGTTTCCGTTGATCATGGTAATTGTATTCAGCTACGGAGCATACCCGGGACTACGGATGGCCTTCATGGATTACAAGCCGGCGAAGGGATATGCAGGCAGTGAATGGGTGGGAATGAAGACATTCATTAAAATATTTAAGGATGCCGATTTCATGAGAGCGCTCCGCAACTCCGTAGTGTTCAATCTGGCAGACCTGTTAGTTGGTTTCCCGATGCCCATCATTCTGGCATTGATCCTGAATGAATTAAGATATCCCAGATTCAAGAAAGTATCACAGACGATCCTGTATCTGCCGCACTTCCTTTCCTGGGCCATCATCGGAAGCGTAGCCATGACAATGTTCCGTCCGAACTCCGGTCTGGTGAACATTCTGCTGACCAACCTGGGAGTGATCTCCGAAGGAATTCCTTTCCTGAATGAGAAATGGCACTGGGCAATTACATATCTGCTGATCGGTGTATGGCAGACGATGGGATGGGGCACGATCCTCTACCTGGCAGCGATCACCGGTATCAACGGAGAATTGTACGAAGCAGCCATGATCGATGGAGCGAACCGTTGGAAGAGAATGTGGCATATCACACTTCCCGGTATCAAGAGCACAGTAGTAACACTGCTGATCCTGAACCTCGGACGTGTCATGGGAAGTAACTTAGAGCGTCTGACCGCGTTAGAAAATTCACAGGTCAAGGACTTCCAGTATCAGCTGGCTGTCTACATTTACAACAAAGGTATTGGAGCCGGAAAATTCAGTGCGGCGACCGCAGTTGGTCTGTTCCAGTCATTGATCGGATTGATCCTGGTTCTGTTATCTGATAAATTCGCAAAGAAGCTTGGCGAAGACGGATTACTGTAGGAGGTGAGAGAGATGAAGAAAAAAGAAGTTAATATTAATGAAGAATCTACCTCCGCAGGCGGAGCACATGCGGTCAACAAATTCCGCATCAGTGATTTCGTCATGATGGCAGTGATCGTCATCCTCTGCGCCAGCTGTGTATTACCGTTCTTACATGTAGCAGTAAAATCCATATCCGGTAATACCGCAGTAATGTCCAAGAGCGTTTACTTCTGGCCCAAAGACATCACCTTTGATGCTTACAAGAAGGTATTTGCAGATAACTCCATGACCTACTCCATGATCTTCTCGGTGATCGTTACCGTGATCTTCACCGCTCTGGGAATGCTGGTATGTACTTGTGCCGCTTATCCTCTCTCTAAGAAGAGATTAAAAGGTAAAAAGCTACTGACCTTCCTGCTGATGGTACCGATGTACTTCAGTGCCGGCATCATTCCCAGCTACCTGTTATATCAGAAGCTGCATGTGCTGGATACCATGTGGGTGTTGATCTTACCTCTGATCTATTCCCCGTACAACATGCTGATCATGAAGAACTACTTCCAGAGTACGATTCCCGACAGCTTAGAGGAATCCGCTTTCCTGGATGGTGCAAGTAATTTCCAGATCTTAAGCAGTATCGTATTACCGCTGTCCAAACCGATCCTGGCAACGTTGTCTCTGTTCTATGCGGTAGGCCGCTGGAATTCCTACGCAGACAACATGTACTATACCAAGAGCGCCGATCTGAAACTGATCCAGTATAAGTTATATCAGTTGGTGGCATCCGCAGCAGAAGCACAGACTTCCTCCCTGGCAGATACCGGCAGTGCGATCCAGTCCACTCCCGAAGTATTACAGGCAGCAAGTATCATGTTTGTAACAATTCCTATCATTATTATTTATCCTTTCCTGCAGAAGTACTTCGTACAGGGTACCATGATCGGAGCAGTTAAGGGCTAAAAGTTAAAAGGAACAAAACAACCAAGTTAGTTTTCCCCAAAACTGGGGGTACACATAAAACTATGTATAATTTTTAAAGAGGAAAATCCTCTCCTCGCCAGGGACTCGGATTTTTCCTTCGGAAAAACAAGGAGGATTGATTTATGAAGAAGAATACTCTTCACAAGGTAATGGCAACAGCACTTGTTGGTGCTATGGCAATGAGCACTCTGACCGGATGCGGCAGCAGCGCGGACAACACAACCGCAGATGCCGGAACAAAGGAATCTGTAGCAGAGAGTTCTGCAGCAAGCACAGATGCAGGAGCATCCACAGCAGTAGCAGGTATTGACGGATGGGAGCCTTTCGCAGACAATGTTACTCTGCAGATCCCCGTATACGATCGTGGTTCTTCCGGAAACGGATGCTCTGATGTAGAGAACAACTACTGGACCAACTGGGTACAGGAGAACTTCGGTGATAAGTACAACATCACGGTAGAATATGTAGGAATTACCCGTAGCGACGTTATGACTGATTACGCTATGCTGGCAGCAAGCCAGAGCCTTCCTACCATCTGTATGGAATATGACTATGATAAGCTGGCAAGCTGGCAGGCAGACGGCTATCTGCAGACCTACGATGTAGAAGAGTTCAAGCAGATCGCTCCTACTTACTGGGAGACCATGGTAGAGCACGGCAACGACGCTTACACCAAGCTGTCTGATGAAGATTATCTGGTACTTGGCTATAGACCTTACGGCAACACTACTTATACCTGGTGCACTTTCTATCGTCAGGACTGGCTGGAAGAAGCCGGCTTCTCTGAGTATCCTGTTGGCGACAACACCAAGCTGTTAGAGCTGTATGCAAAACTGGTAGAAAATGGTCACAAGTATCCCTTAAGCGGTAAGAAAGTAAGCGGCGCAGGTATCGACCAGAACTACGGATACAGAGATTATCCTCAGGATGAGACTACATGGGCAACCACCGGTGACTACCAGATCCCCGCTCTGTCCACCGAGGCTCAGAAGAGATTCTTAAAATGGGAGAATGAGCTGTACAATGATGGTTACTACAATCCTGAGTACTATCTGAGAGATGCTTCCGAGGCAGAGGCAGATTTCATCAACGGTGAAGCATTTACCTGGACCGGATATATCTCCTCCAGCATGAACGTACTGAACTCCTTCTATGATGCTAACCCCGATGCCAAGCTGGCAGTAGCAGTGACTCCTTCCACCTGGACACAGGATGAGACCTGGGGATCTTCCGCTTCTTACAGACCCGGAACCAACTTCGGCATGATGATCGGCTTCGCTAACGATGCTACCGAGGATGAAGTAAAGGCAGCTATGATGTACCTTGAGTGGCTGAACCAGCCCGAGAATCTGTTCACTATGCAGTGGGGTATCGAAGGCGTGAACTTCAATTATGATGATAACGGCGATCCCGTAGCAGTAGCAGATCAGACCGGTCTGGCTGAGCAGCAGGGACACAACAACAACGTAGACTACTGGTGTGCAGTAACCGCAGTTAAGACCCTCGGATCTATCGAGAAAGATATCCAGGCAGTTACCCCTCAGGGTATTCCTCAGGACTTCTATGATCAGATCCTGGCTAACTACAACGGACAGGTTGCTATCTATGAAGCAGGCAAGGCTAACTCCGACTGTCTGTTCGCAACTTCTATCGATGCAGTAACCGAGTACAACCAGACACTGTATGATCTGTACACCGAGTACCGTGATAAGCTGACCATGTGTTCTAAGGACCAGTTCGACGCTCTGTATGACGAACTGAGCCAGAAGTATCTGGATGCAGGTTATCAGGAAGTTATCGATGAGAGACAGGCTGCTCTGGATGCAGGTAACACCACCAGACTTCAGTAAGTAAAAAGTTTTATTACAGGAAGTACATACAGCCCCCAGGCATGAATGGCTTGGGGGCTATATTAAAAATGTAACTATTCAGAGCGATTTTGTGAATGGGGTTCTGAATAGTTGAAGATACTTTATGTCCTTTTCCGACCGACTGTTTTACAATAAAAACAACTGTGGGAAAAGAATATAAAGAGCCAAAAGGCAGAAATGGAGGAGCTATGTTAAAACTGGAATATGATAAGAAAGAAATAGAGGGAGTCATTGACAAGATCGTCAAAAAGACTATGAATATGGATCTCACTTGGGACTGGCCCTGTGGTGTGGCATATTACGGAATCAGCGATGCCTATGAAAAGACAGGCAAGAAGGAATATCTGGATCTGTTAAAGGATCGTATCGACGAACTGATCGATCTGGGACTGCCCAAGGTATGGACAGTAAACGCCTGTGCCATGGGACATTGCCTGATCACCTTATACCAGGCCACCGGAGAGCAGCAGTATCATGACATTCTTATGAGTAAGATCGCTTATTTAAGAAAAGATGCCCTGCGTTTCGGAGATCATGTATTGCAGCACACCGTATCTGCCAACAACGATTTTCCGGAGCAGTGTTGGTGTGACACTTTGTTCATGGCAGCGTTCCTGATGCTGCGTGTGGGCGTGATGGAACACGATGAAGAACTGATCGATGATGCCTTGAACCAGTACTACTGGCATATCAAATATTTACAGAATCCCAGCAGTGGACTCTGGTATCACGGCTATGACAATATTGCCGGAGATCATATGTCCGGCATCTATTGGGGAAGAGCCAATGCCTGGGCAGCATTTACCATGTCGCAGGTAGGCGGTATTCTGCCTCAGTGCTATCTGTATCCGAAGTATATCGATGTGGCCGGCTCCTTAAATGAGCAGTTGGCAGCCCTGAAGGTATACCAGACGGAGAATGGATTGTGGAGAACCGTAGTGGATGATCCGGAATCTTATGAAGAGATTTCCGCATCTGCAGGAATTGCCGCAGCAATGCTGACCAGAGGCAATCCTTTACACAGCAAATATATCAACAAGGCCATCAAGGGCCTGCTTGCCAATGTCAGCGAGGATGGTAAGGTGATGAATGTCTCCGGCGGAACTGCCGTCATGAGAGACAAGGAAGGATACAGAGGCATTCCCAAGGCGTATATTCAGGGATGGGGACAGGGACTGGCACTTTCCTTCTTTGCAACCTTGTTAATTTCCGATGATATTGAGAAGGATGGTGCGTTATAGATGTTTCGCAGGAATTTCCTGTTCGGAAAGGATGGAGGAACGGCCAATCTGATCGATGTGGGCAGCGAAGACCTCTATCAGCCGGGCAAAGGTTACGGTTTTGTAACAGAAAAAAACAGAAGAGAGCAGAAGTTGCTGCAGATCCGGGAACTGAATTCCTCTTTTGATACGATGTACTGGTATCAAAACGAACAGCTGTCCTTCCTGAAGGAAGATGAGAACGGCTGCTATCTGGATTCTGCGGAAGAAGTGGCAGCGTTGGAGAGGCAGTCGGGAGAACCGATGTCTGGCTCACCCAGGAGGATTCCGCTGATCTTCAAGGTAGATGTACCCAGACAGGGGAACTACAGGATCACCCTGACCATCCGATCAGAAGAGGAAATGGGAGAGATACTGATCTTCACCGGAAGAAGACGGCTGGCTTTTCATGGCACAGTGGGAGCCGGAGAGTTCACTTATACAATGATTACAAATGTCTGCGATATTGTACCTGTGGGTTATTCCCGGATTTTTGCGGATAAGACTGTGGATATTGCAGTACTGGCGGACAGACCAAGGATCAGTGCTCTTACGGTAGAAGAGGTGAACGGTCCTACGGTTTATCTGGCGGGAGATTCCACAGTGACAGATCAGCCCGGAGATTATCCCTATTATCCAGGCACCTGTTACTGTGGCTGGGGACAGATGCTTCCGGCATATTTTGACACACGTGTGGTAGTGTCGAATCATTCCCACTCCGGACTGACTACCGATAGCTTCCGCAAGGAAGGGCATTATGCGGTGATCTCTCAGTACAGCAAGCCGGGAGATTATGTGTTTTTCCAGTTCGGGCATAATGATCAGAAGCTTCCCGGGCTGCAGGCAAAGGGCGGATACCGGGCGAATCTGCAACGCTATATCAAAGAAAATCAGGCAAAGGGGGTCTATCCGGTATTGGTGACACCCATTGCAAGAAATACCTGGAGACTGCGGGATCAGACTTATCTGGATCTGCTGGAGGAATTCGCGGATGTATGTCTGGAACTGGGAGCACAGTACGGAATTCCGGTGCTGGATCTTCATGCCCACAGCAAGAAATATGTGTTGGAAAAGGGCTTACAGGATGCCAAACCCATCTTTTTCCCCGGGGACTATACCCATACCAATGACTTCGGTGCTTATAAGATGGCAGGATATGTGGCACAGGAGATCCGGGAGAAATGCAAAGGTCATTCTGAAAGAGCCTACGCTTATCTGGCAGAGTGCGTGACGGATGGTTTCGGCGCATGGGAGCCTGTGGGACAAATCAATGTTCCTAAGAAACCGGAGATCTACAAGGACATTCCGGATCCTGCAGGAGATCAGGTGCTGTTGTCTGAGGCAGAGCAGCTGGAACGTGTGGTCAGACTGTGTCTGAAAGAGGAATTGCTGTAACAGGACAGATATTGTACTGGAAAATAGAAGTGAAGAAATGACAGGAATGAAAAATAAGCAGGAATATGAGGAGGAACTCAGAATGGGAAAAGGTGGTTTTACCTTACCGGGAGAATCAGGATATGAAGAACTGACTCTGAAAATGGCGGAAAAATGGGGAGCAGATGTGATCCGTGACAGTGATGGGACCGTGCTTTCCGACGAAATCACCCATGCCGGTTACGGAATCTATTCTACCATTTGTATTATCAGAGATCACAATGCCTGGGCAAAGGAGAATCAGGACAAATTACAGCAGACCTTCCTGTGCACACCGCCCCAGGTAGCAGAGAGTGACACCCTGACCATCGGACTGATGGACAGCTTTTTTGCGGAGCAGTTCCGGATCAATGATAGCGCAGAGAGTCTGGAATATTGGGAGATTTATGACAGAACTACCAATGTGAAGATCGACAATGCGGACTGGAGCTATGACAAAGAGAAGGGAAGCGTGTCCCTGAGCGGCATCATCCCTTTTCATAAGTATACAGTAAGCTTCTTAGCCTATCGTATCTGGGAAGAAATCTCTATGTACAATCATACTACGAACCACTGGGACAAGGAGCATCTGATGCAGATCGATCCCAGATATCCTGAGACTCAGGAGTATCTGCTGGGCTGGATGAAGCACTGGTGTGAGACCCATCCGGATACCACGGTGGTGCGCTTTACCTCCATGTTCTACAATTTCGTATGGATCTGGGGCAGCAGTGAGAGGAACCGGAATCTGTTCTCTGACTGGGGTTCCTATGATTTCACTGTGAGCGTTCCTGCTTTACAGGAGTTCGAGAAACAATACGGATATCGCATGACAGCGGAAGATTTTATCAATAAGGGACAGCTGCATGTGACTCATATGCCTGGCAATGCGAAAAAGGCGGATTGGATGGCATTTATCAATGATTTCGTTATTTCCTTTGGCAGGAAGCTGATCGATATGGTGCATTCCTACGGCAAAAAGGCTTATGTCTTCTATGACGACAGCTGGGTAGGCGTGGAGCCTTATAATGGCAGATTTCAGGAGTTTGGTTTTGACGGACTGATCAAATGTGTATTCTCCGGTTATGAAGCCAGACTGTGTGCGGGCGTGGATGTGCCTACACATGAACTGCGTCTGCACCCCTATCTGTTCCCGGTGGGGCTGGGCGGTGCTCCGACTTTCATGGAGGGCGGCAATCCCACACTGGATGCGAAAAAATACTGGAACAGCGTAAGACGTGCCCTGCTGCGTGCGAAGATCGACCGGATCGGTCTCGGCGGATACCTTCATCTGGTGGAGGGTTTCCCGGATTTCTGTGATTATATTGAAAAAGTGGCAGATGAGTTCCGTCTGATCCGCAGCTTCCACGATGCGGGAGAACCTTACCGCATCAAGACCCGTGTGGCAGTGCTGCATTATTGGGGAAGCTTACGTTCCTGGACCTTGTCCGGACACTTTCATGAGACTTATATGCATGACCTGATCCACATCAACGAAGCTTTGTCCGGACTTCCTGTGGATGTGAAATTTATTTCCTTTGAGGATGTAAAAAATGGTATACTGAAGGACGTAGATGTCGTAATCAATGCAGGTAGAGCCGGAAGCGCCTGGAGCGGCGGGGATGCCTGGAAGGATGAGGAGCTTGTTACTGCACTTACAAAGTGGGTACACGAGGGAGGCTGCTTTATCGGTGTGAACGAGCCTTCCGCTGTGGAAGGATATGATACGTATTTCCGTATGGCACATGTGCTGGGAATTGACGAGGACACCGGCGCAAGAGTCTGTCACGGCAGATGGACCTTTGAGACAGCGGATCCTGAGCATCTGATCCCAGAGGGCGCAGATGTGGAAGCGAAGGAGAACCGGTATCTGACGGATGGAAAAGCACAGGTACTTCTGGCAGACGGCGGGAAGCCACTGATCACACTGAATCATTTCGGCAAGGGACTGGGAATCTATCTGTCTTCCTTCCAGGTGAACCTGTGGAATACCAGAATGCTGTACCAGCTGATCCGTTATGCCGGTGGAGAAGGCACCTTCGGCAGCTATATGACGGATAACCTGTATACGGAATGTGCTTATTACCCGGAGAGTAAAAAACTGGTAGTCATCAACAACAGTGATACTGAGCAGACTACCACCATCCCCACGGAAGCGGGCGCATGTACGGTAACCATTGCACCTTACGACACTACCTTTGTAGAAATCAGATAACCAACGATAACGATCAGGGCGGAAATCCTGTGTTCGTTTTCTGAGGGAGCAGAACGCAAAGGAGGCAGAGAATGCATAACGAAAAAGAAAGACCTACGGAATATTTCCCGGACGGAACTCCCATAGATGACTGGTTTTATGATATAGGGATGCCGGAGCTTGAGGAACTGGGCAGACCCTATGTCCTCACAGAGTACGGGATCTGGGACGACGGAAAAGTTTATACCAAAGAGATCCAGAAGGTGATCGACCTGGCGGCAGAAGAGGGCGGTGGTGTCCTGGTGGTGCCGCCGGGAACCTATCTGACGGGAGCACTTTATTTCAAACAGGGAGTGAATCTCTATGTTTCCGCCGGTGCGACGTTAAAGGGCAGCGATGATATCTCGGATTATGATCTGGCCGAGACCCGGATCGAGGGAGAGACCTGCCTGTATTTTACGGCACTGATCAATGCGGACGGTCTGAATGGATTTACCATGTGCGGACCGGGCACTATTGACGGTAACGGACTTAAGACCTGGAAAGCCTGCTGGCTGCGCTGGAAATGGAGTAACGGCACCAACAAGGATGGTCAGAGACCCCGGCTGGTCTATCTGTCCAACTGTAGAAATGTGCGGATCGCCGGTCTGAATTTACAGAATTCCCATTTCTGGACCACACATATTTATAAATGTGACCATGTAAAATACTTGAACTGCCATATTTATTCCCCGGCAGGTCCTGTTGCGGCACCCAGTACGGATGCCATTGATATCGATGTGTGTACGGATGTGTTGGTGAAAGGCTGTTATATGGAAGTCAATGACGACTCTGTGGTGCTGAAGGGCGGTAAGGGCCCCTGGGCGGACAGCCAGCCGGAGAACGGCTCCAATGAGCGGATTCTGGTGGAGGATTGTGTCTATGGCTTCTGCCATGGGTGTCTCACCTGCGGTTCGGAATCAGTACATAACCGCAATATCATCATGCGCAGGATTCAGATCAAGGGGGCAGCGAGACTGTTGTGGCTGAAAATGCGGCCGGACACCCCGCAGCACTATGAATATATCACGGTGGAGCAGATCGAAGGCCGGGTAAAGGAGTTCCTCAAGATTTATCCCTGGACCCAGTATTATGATCTGAAGGATCGGAAGGACCAACCGCTGTCTTATGCGGAGCATATCACGATGAAGGACTGTGACTGCATCTGTGATACCTTTTTTGATGTGATGCCGGATGAGAGCCAGTATCTGCTTTCCGATTTTACCCTGCAGGATCTGCGGATCAGGGCAAGAGTGGATAACTTTTCGGAAGACAAGTTAAGAAGTGTAGTATATGAGAATGTACAGGTGGAAGAAAGTACGGAGCCTGCGGAGAGCTGGCATGAAGTGAAGGGCTTCCAATAATAAGCGCTCTGCGGGAATCGCACTGCGACGGAATGGCGTGATGCCGCAACAGTGGTAGGAAACGGATGCCTGCCACAGAAAGGATCAATATGGCAAAGGTTTATATTAACGAAAAGAACAAAAAGGGACATATCAATCCGGAACTTTACGGCAATTTCTCTGAGCATCTGGGAAGATGTATTTATGAGGGATTGTATGTAGGAGAGGATTCCGAGATCCCCAATACCAAAGGCATGCGTAATGATGTGGTGGCAGCCCTGAAGGAGATGAAGCTTCCGGTACTGCGCTGGCCCGGTGGGTGCTTCGCAGACGAATACCATTGGAAGGACGGCATCGGCCCGAAGGAGAACCGCAAGAAAATGATAAACACTCATTGGGGTGGTGTGACCGAGGACAACAGCTTCGGTACCCATGAGTTCTTCGAACTGTGTGAACAGATCGGTTGTAAGACCTACATCAATGGCAATGTGGGAAGCGGTACCGTACAGGAGATGTCCGAGTGGGTAGAGTACATGACTTTCGACGGGGTATCTCCTATGGCAGACCTGCGTAGAAAAAACGGCAGAGAGAAAGCATGGAAGGTGGATTACTTCGGTGTCGGTAACGAAAACTGGGGATGCGGCGGCAATATGACCCCATCCTACTATGGCAATCTGTACCGCAGATACCAGACCTATGTGAGAAATTATGATCAGAAGCACCCAATTTTCAAAGTCTGTTGCGGCCCCAATGCGGGAGATACTTATTGGACTGAAAATGTGCTGAAGACCTGTTTTGAAAATGCACCGGAATGGATGCATGGCTTTATGGACGGACTTTCCCTGCATTACTATACACTGCCGGAGGATGACTGGTCTCACAAGGGAAGTGCACTGGACTTCGACGATGCAGCATGGTATAAGACGCTGGCAAAGGCTTTTAAGCTGGATGAACTGATTCATAAGCATTCTACGATCATGGACAAATACGATCCGGAGAAGAAGATCGGCCTGATCTGCGATG
Source organism: Clostridium sp. AF34-10BH (assembly GCF_003478095.1). NCBI lineage: Bacteria > Bacillati > Bacillota > Clostridia > Eubacteriales > Clostridiaceae > Clostridium > Clostridium sp. AF34-10BH. The sequence continues at coordinate 23,270 of NZ_QUEC01000010.1, read as the reverse complement.
AGTGGGGCACCTGGTATGATGTGGAGCCCGGCACGAATCCCGGATTTTTATACCAGCAGAGCACCATGCGTGATGCACTGGTGGCCGGACTGTCTTTAAATATTTTCAACAAGCACTGTGACCGTGTGAAGATGGCAAACATCGCACAGCTTATCAACGTACTGCAGGCAGTGATCCTGACCGAGGGACCGAAGATGCTGCGTACCCCGACTTACCATGTATTCCATATGTACAAATACCATCAGGATGCGGATCTGGTGGAAAGCTATATCGATGGTGTGGAACAGATCGGTGAAGATGAAAAGTTCAAGGTTCCCCATTTACAGGAATCCGCTTCCGTGGATAAGGACGGTGTTGTGACCATCACCCTGAACAACCTGTCCATTGATAAGGCAGAAGAGGTGGAGATCGCTTTCGCAGAGTGTAATCCAAAGTACGTGTCCGCTGCGATTCTTACCAATGATATGCATGCTTACAACACCTTTGAGGATCCCGATAAGGTACACGAAGAAGTATTTACGGAGTATAAGATCGCAGATGGCAGGATCACCTTTACCATGCCGGCATGCAGTGTCGTTATGTTCCGGATAAAATAAGCGATAAGAACAGTTATGGAAGAAGAACAAATAAGAGAAACAATAAAATATTCCTGTCGGAAATGTCTGTTGCGGGAAATGGACAAGAATGCCTATATGGAGAATCTGTATGCCTACATAGACAGGATCGAAGAGGATAGTAAAGCAGATAAGGCGGTCTATGAAGACCGCCTTGCTGTATGTAAGGAATGCAAATATCTGAATGAGGGCCTGTGCGGTGCCTGTGGCTGCTTTGTGGAACTGCGGGCTGTAATCGCCGTCAACCGGTGTCCTTATGAGAAGTGGTAACTTCTAAGATCAAAGGGTTACCTTCTCAGGAACATATTTTTTCAGGGCTGCAGCCACGGCCCCCACACCGGAGCTTAATTCTGCAAAATACTGTTTTACCAGAGTATCCATGCCGATGGCGTGGAGGTTCACACCGAATATTTTCTCATTGGCAAGTAATGCGTCCAGCTTTGACAGATCCTTGGGAGAGAAACTAAGTTCGTAGTCTGCAACGTACTGACGGGCTTCCTCTAACAGGGGGTCGGAGCTGGGCGTAAATTCTCTGCCCTCATCATCGATTCCCATGAGATACCGGAGCCATCCGGCATAGACCAGAGGAATCAGCTTCAGGTCTTCCGTATGCAGGTCTGGAGAAGCTTCGTAAGCTTTGATGGTCTCGCCGAAGCGGATGGAAAGCTTCTGGGAGGTATCGGTAGCGATTCTCTGGGGAGAATCCGGCAGGAAGGGATTGGGGATCCTCACATTCACCACTTCGTCAATGAATTTCTTCGGATCCAGGATGCCGGGATTTACCACTACGGGAAGTCCTTCTTTGTAACCGATGACTTCCACCATATTTTTCAATAACGGGTTCTTCATCTCTTCGGAGATCAGGGTATATCCCAGAAGGCAGCCATAGATGGCCAGTGCGGTGTGCAGAGGATTCAGGCAGGTACATACCTTCATTTTCTCCACTTTGTCTACGGTCGCTCTGTCGGTGAAGATGATGCCGCCTTTGTCCAGTGCGGGTTTACCGTTCGGAAAAGCATCTTCAATGACCAGGTATTCGCATTCTTCCGCATTGACAAAGGGAGCGATATAGGTGTTTTTGGAAGTAACTACGGCATCCAGACCGCCGATATGATCCTCGGCCAGCATAGCTTCTACTTTGGCATCAGGTCTGGGGGTGATCTTGTCGATCATGCTCCAGGGGAAGGTGACTTTCGTCTGGTCATTGACGTAGCCTAAGAAGCCGGCTTCCACCAGTCCGTTGTCGGTCCATGCCTTGGCGAACGCATTGACAGCGGCATATAATTTGTCACCGTTATGGGAGCAGTTGTCCATGCTGACCATGGCAATGGGGAGCGCTCCGTGAGTGTATCTGGTATAAAGCAGGGAGACTACCTTGCCCAGGTAGCTTTCGGGGGCTTCGGGACCTTTTTCGAAGTCAGCGGCTACTGCGGGGAAGAATTCTCCTTTGGCATTGGCGGTAGCATAGCCTTTTTCAGTGATGGTAAAGCTGGCCATCTGGAGAGAAGGATTTTTAAAAATCTCCCGGAGACGTGCGTATTCTGCTTCGTTTTTACTGTCCAGGATCAGAGACTCCATGATGCTGCCTACGATGGTCTTTTCCACGGTGTTGTCGGCTTTTAAGGTGGCGAGAATGCTTAAATTGTCGTGGGGACGGTAGCTTTTTTCAATGATCTCGTAGTCATAGCCTTCCGCTGCGATGAGACCGGTATCCAGAATGCCGCTGTTTAACAGATTCTGAGCTACGTTGGCCTGAAAGGCACGGAAGATATTGCCGGCACCGAAGTGGATCCAGTGGGGATGTTCCACGGTGTTTTTATGAACGGTATCGTAATCGAATTCCGGCAGATGATAACCGGCAGCGAGAAATGCGTCCCGGTCGTCATGAAGACTTTTTAAGGTAAGTTCCATAATGGTTTCCTCCAAACTGATTTATGAGTTTTCAGGTGCGATGATTATTTCTGCTTATGGGACTTCTCGATAGCTTCCCACAGACCGTTTAAATAGGTGGCGCCTAAAGCTCTGTCGTACAGTCCGTATCCGGGCATGGCCACTTCATCCCAGATCATACGTCCGTGATCGGGGCGGATGGGACCGTCAAAACCAATATCATAAAGAGCCAGCATGATCTCGTACATATCGAAGGTTCCATCGCTGGACAGATGTGCAGCCTCCTCAAAATCAGTAGGAGAGTTGAACTTCAGGTTTCTGACATGGGCGAAATGAATGCGGCCTTTCAGGGAGCGGATCATATCCGGCAGATCATTTTCCAGGTTGGTGCCGTAGGAACCGGAACAAAAGGTAACGCCATTGTGAGGGTTATCTACCATCTTCATCATACGCAGGATATTCTGCTTGTTGATGATGATACGGGGCAGTCCGAAAACACTCCACGCAGGATCGTCAGGGTGGATCGCCATGTTAATGTCATATTTATCACAGGTGGGCATGATACGCTCCAGAAAATATTTCAGGTTGGCAAAAAGCTTTTCGTCATCCACATCTTTGTACATTTCGAACAGTTCTTTGACATGAGCCATACGCTCAGGCTCCCAGCCGGGCATTACAGTGCCGTTCATATCGCCGGCAATGGATTCGAACATTTTGGCCGGATCAATAGCGTCTACAGCAGCCTGATTGTAAGCAAGGACTGTAGAACCGTCGGGACGCATTCTGGCAAGTTCGGTTCGTGTCCAGTCAAAGACCGGCATGAAATTGTAGCATACCATATGGATGCCTGCCTGACCGAGCCGTTCCAGGGTAGTGATATAATTCTCTATATATTGCTCACGGTCGGGAGAACCGATCTTGATGGCATCGTGAATGTTGACACTCTCGATACCGGCCAGTTGTAAGCCGGCAGCTTCAATCTCAGCCTTTAGGGCCAGGATGTCATCCATTTCCCAGACTTCTCCGGGAGCGGTGCCGTAGAGAGTGGAGATGACTCCGGTGACACCGGGAATCTGACGGATCTGTTTTAAGGTAACCGTGTCGTACTTGCTGCCATACCAGCGTAATGTCATTTGCATAATAGAAATCCTCCTTGTAGGGAATGCTTTGGTTTCGTTTTTTGCTGTCTTAAGCATAGCAGAATGGCAAATGCATTAAAACTGCATGAATTGCTTGAAATAGTGCAAAAATTGCTATATAGTAAGACAGGGGATATAAACCATGGAAAATAAAAACTGAACAGAATGATACAGGAGAGAAAATGGATGGTCGTGAACAGAAAAAGCAGCCTGCGCTGCAGGGATGCGGCGGACGAACGGCAATATATGTTGAGCGGTGACTATGAGGTCTATGAGAAGGTAGGGGAGCCTGTCGGAGCGGTGTCGTTCCATTATCATGATTTTTATGAGCTGATCTATATTATAGAGGGGGAATTTTCTTCCCTGATCGAGGACCGGGCGGTGCGGATGCGGAAGGGAGATTTCCTGTTGATCGATAAAAATGTCATGCACAAATATCATCCCACGGAGAAGAAAATGGATTCGTCCCGCCGGATCATTTTGTGGATCAGTGATCAGATGCTGCGGGAGCTGGCGGCGGGAGAGCCGTTTCTTGCAGAATGCTTCTGGGGAGCGGGGCCGAAACTGTATCATTTCCCCATTTATTATGAGGAAATTTTGCGTGGTTTTCTGCTAAAGCTTGCTATGTCGGAGATCTTAGAGGGGGATGATGTCCAGAACTGCGGAATCCGTAAGGTCATGGACAGAGGCAATTTGAGCCTGTTTTTTGGGTATCTGAATGTGTTGTGTAAACGGGAGGAATATTTGTCTTCCACACAGGAGATCGTGGATCATCCTCTGGTGGAGCAGGTGACAGGGTATATCGAAGCCCATATCGGTGAGGAGATCACCGTAGAGGATGTGGCGGAGACTGTGCATATGAGTAAGTTCTATTTTCTGCGGAAATTTAAAGAAATCACCGGAATGACGGTGCATAATTTTATTGTGAACAAGCGGATCATTGCTGCCTGTCAGATCATGGCGGAGGGGAAGAACATTACTGAGAGCTGGCAGCAGACCGGCTTTGCGGATTACTCCTCTTTCCTGCGGAATTTCCGGAAAATCTATGGCATTTCCCCAAAAGAGTACCGGGAAAATAACCGCAGCTTGATTATTTCCCAGTAAAGAGGTCGATTGCCGGGGCACCGACAGCATGAAACAGAATGTGGAAAAATAGGATTTTAATTATGCTAAGTAAGCTCATTTAATGCAAAAAAAATCATAATATGTTATACTGTATCTGTTATGCGCTGAGCACTGAATGAAGAGAACAAATGATAGAAGAACATAGGGATGTTATGATGGAAAATTATCAGGAAAAGTATAAAAAAGAATTATACCAGCAGGAGATCAACTCAAATATACACACACTAAAAGGTTTTTTCTGGATTTTTGTGACTATTCTGCTCCTCTGGCTGTTGACATTAGTGAGAATCTTTATTGTGGATGCCAGAATTTTTACCATGGCAGCAGGGGTGTCGGCGGTGATGGGAATTCCTGTTTTATACATTTATAAAAAGGTGGATCTGTCAAAGCATTGGGTAAAGTATGTGTTTTTGACACTGATCTGTATGATATCGGCAGTCATTGCGGCATTTTTGTCATTCCATGCGGTGCTTATCTATGTGTTGCCGTTGCTTTTGGCGGTACAGTACAGGGAGCGGATGACACTGTGGATCACCTATGTTGTCAATGACGTGACAATGGCTGTCAGTATGGTGACGGGATTCTATCACGGAATCTGTGATCTGAATCTTCTGCTTGGCAGTAATCATACCAGAGACTGGTATATGGAGCAGTGGGGGGCAGGAACAATGCAGTTTAGTCTGGAACCTGATCCTGTATTTACCATTTTGTTCTACGGAGCCTTGCCACGGGCAGTGATCCTTCTGGCATTTACCTTTATTTTGCGGTATATCAGCATTACCAGCCACGAGGATGCACAGAGGATTGCCGACCTGACATATCGTAAGGAGACTGATCTGGGAACCCATGTGTATAATAAGAACAAATATGAGGAAATGATTGCTGACTATTATCTGGGGGTTGACAGACTGGCTGCCATTTTCTGGGATGTGAATAATCTGAAATATGTTAACGACCAATATGGACATGCTGCCGGGGATGTGCTGATCCAGACGTTGTCTTCCGTATTATATGAATTATCCACTGACAGGAGGAAGGTTTATCGTGTGGGTGGAGATGAATTCGTCATGCTGATAGAGAATCCGGTAGAAACAGAGATCGAGTCAATGGTAGAGTCTGTCAGTGCTGCATTGCAGGAGAAAAACAGTCAGGGCGAGATGCCGTTCTCCAGTGCCGTGGGCTGGGCGGAAGGCTGTGGCATGGACATCCGCAAGATTGTGAATGAAGCGGATGCAAAGATGTATGAGAATAAAAAACGTGAGAAGGAAGGCAGAAGATAGGATGGCAAACTGGGTAAGTGCAGGCTGTGGCGTCATTGCCAACGAACTGGCGCAGGCTATGGAAAAAAGAGGACAGAAGCTGTACGGCGTTGTAAACCGGACACCGGAGAAGGCAGTGGCCTTTGCGGAAAAATACGGTGTGCAGAAGGTGTTTACGAGCTTTCAGGATGTATGTGCGGATCCTGCGGTGGATATCATTTATATTTCCACACCTCATAACACTCACATTCACTTTCTGCGGAAAGCGCTGGCAGCCGGCAAGCATGTGCTGTGCGAAAAATCCATTACGCTGAATTCCGAAGAACTGGAAGAGGCAGTGCAGCTGGCGAAGGAGCATGGTGTGGTGCTGGCGGAAGCTATGACTATCTATCATATGCCGATTTATAAGGAGTTGAAAAAACGCATGGATGCCGGAAAATTCGGAGAATTGCGTGTGATACAGATGAATTTCGGAAGTTATAAGGAATACGATATGAAGAACCGGTTCTTCAACCGGAATCTGGCCGGAGGAGCACTGCTGGACATCGGTGTGTATGCCCTTTCCTTTGTCAGAATGTTCTTAAATTCCTGCCCGGATCAGATTACTTCGCAGGTGAAGATTGCACCTACCGGTGTGGACGAGCAGGCGGGAATACTTCTGATGAACCGGGAGCAGGAGATGGCAACGGTCACATTGTCCCTGCATGCCAAGCAGCCCAAACGGGGCATGATCTCTTTTGACAAGGCTTACGTGGAAATGTATGAGTATCCCAGAGGGCAGAAAGCAGTGATCACGTACACGGAAGACGGACACACCGAGGAAATTGTGGCGGGAGCTACGGCAGACGCACTGGGATACGAGGTGGAGGATATGGAACAGGCCATCGCCGGACATCCGGAATTAATGAAGCTTGAGCTTACCGAGGATGTTATGAAAATGATGACCCGGATCCGAAAAGACTGGGGACTGACTTATCCAGAGGAAGAGCATGCCACGGAAAAAATCTGAGGAGCAGCCCTGATGCAGTTCCTGACAGGCTCCATGATCTGTGTGGCAGCCTTTGTATGGATGAAAAAACACCCGGGAAAGCTGACTTCCGGGTGCTTTATCTTATCTCGCTAAACTTAGAAGAAGTTTTTGCAGCGCATAAGAGTCACCATCCATAACTGTAAAGCGGGCTTTTTTTGGTGGCTCATCTGCGGAACCGGAAGAGGTGGCGGTGTGCAGGTAACAGCAGTCGATCCCCGCAGCTATAGCACCTGCCAGATCACTGGTGCGTTCGTTGCCGGTCATCAGACAGGTGGTGAAATCTAATCCGTAGCGGTCAAACAGGATCTGAAAAAAAGCGGGATCCGGCTTGCAGCACCCCTCGTCAGAGGAGATAAGGATACCGTCGAACAGATCCCAGAGTCCCAGCGAGCGCAGCTCGTATTCGGTGAAGATCCGCTGGGCATTGGACAGGAGGTAGATCCCACAGCCTTTTGCATGGAGCTGCTGCAGTGTGCCGATCGTGGCGGGATAGCATTGTAAAATATTGAGGGATTCGATCCGGAAGAACTGACCGGTAGCGGTCAGAAGAGCCTCTGTGGGTTGGATCCCTTTTTCGACATAAAGAGTTCGAAAAATATCTGCGGCGCAGATCTCCGGACAGGTGTAAGATGAGGGAACCTTGCGGGCAGCCGTTTCCAGCTGGCGATATCTGTTCCTCAGTTCCCTCCCCGTATAGGAAGCACCCTGGAAGGAATAGAACAGCGCAAGCCTTTTCCAGAGGGAAGTTTTATTTTCATTAGTGTGGATGTCTACTAAGGTGCCGTAGAGATCAAAGATAAAATTATGATACATGGAAGACCTCATTTCTTGTGGTGAAAAACCTTATTCCAGGGAAAATCAGGACGGCTCTTTTCTCAAGCGGAGGCAGAGCCGATAGATATAGTATAGCATTTCTTGCATTTTTCAACAATTAAAAATATAATGATACCAGGGTTAAAAGGTCTAAGCTCACACGAGCTTGCTCATAAGTGGGTGAAAGACCTTTTGACTCCGACGGAACTATTCAGAACCATGAAATTATGAAGCTTTTGTACCGCTGGATAAAGAAAACAGGAGCGACCGGCGGTATGCAGGGAGAGTACCGATGATACGAAATACTGGTCCGGGGAAGAGACTTCTGGCAGCAGGGATTGTACTTATACTAGGCATGACCGGCTGTGGAACAGACAATGAATTATCTCTGACAGGGACGGAAGAGACAGGAATAGAAGTAATGGCCACGGTGGATTTCACAGAAGAGGCTGCCACCGGGGAGAATGCACCGGATGTCACGGATGGGGATGCCGCCGGAGATGCAGAGCAGACTACGGCGGACCGCATGGCGGGACGGACGAAGGTAAAGGGAATCTACGTCACCGGCCCGAAGGCTGGCAGTGGCGGAATGGAAGATCTGATCCGCCTGGTGGATGAGACGGAACTGAATGCCATGGTCATCGACGTGAAAAACGACGAGGGAAATTTGACGTTCCGGCTGACTAATGAGGAGATTCCACAGGACATTCCCGTGCTGGACCGGATATCCGAAATGCAGGCCGGAATACGTTACATCCGGGACATTCAGACAATGATGCAGGAATTGAAAGATCATAATATATATACCATTGCGCGGATCGTATGCTTTAAGGATCCCATTCTGGCGGCGGCACAGCCGGAACTGGCACTGACGAAGCCGGACGGTAAGCCGGTGACAGATGCCAATGGACTGGCCTGGGTAAATCCCTACAGGCAGGAGGTCTGGGAATATCTGACAGAGCTTGCGGAGATGGCGGCAGATCTGGGTTTTGATGAGATCCAGTATGATTATGTGCGATTCCCGGTAGGTTCGGATGCCGATGCGGCAGATTACGGTGTGGATATGGAAGCCTATCCGAAGCGGCAGGCTATACAGGATTTTCTCTCCTATGCGGGAGACAGACTTCACGAAAAGGGCTGTGTGGTCACGGCAGATGTCTTCGGCACTATTATCGGCAGCGAGACGGATGTGCAGACCGTAGGGCAGGATTACACGGCACTGGGACAGACAGTGGATGCCATCAGCCCTATGGTATATCCCTCTCATTATGCTAACGGTGTGTTTGGTCTGAAGGTGCCGGATGCCCATCCTTATGAAACGGTATCGGCCGCCATGCAGGGGTCTGCAGAAGAATTGCAGGAGATTCCGGAAGCGGAGAGGGCTGTAGTACGGCCATGGCTGCAGGCATTTACCGCAACCTGGGTTCCGGGACATATTTCCTACAACGGAACACAGATCAGAGAACAGATCCAGGCAGTCTACGATGCGGGATATGAAGAATGGATCCTGTGGAATGCAACGAACCGCTATTCTCCGGATGGATTACTTGCCGCAGGAGAAGAGAAGCAATAGCGGCAGAAGCTGGCTTTATAACAAATCCGGGCAGGAGCACAGGCCAGGAGCCCGGTCTGATAGGAGCATAAGATGAAAGTAGTCAATAAGATCATGATAGGAATTGCAGTGTTGTGTCTGCTGTTGTGTGGCGGAATCCTGGTATTCGCATTGAACCCCGATATGACCAGTTCTCTGGCGCAGAAACTGTATGGCAATACAGTGGATATGCCCCCTGGGATCGAAGAGACCGAGGAAGGACAGACTTCCGGGAATGGAAATATCAGTGTGACGCTTCCTAATGGTATGCCGGGGGAAATGAACGGCTACGTGGCGCCGTCCATGGATCAGATGCAGATTCCGGAGGATGTCAGCGGCAGGACAGGGTTTACTCCCGTGCAGCCGGAAGAACAGCAGATTCCGGATCAGGAAGCACAGAATCTGAAGGAAACATTAGGTTCCGGAGAAACGGGAGAGGGGCTGTCATTTTCCGCAGAGGAGTATCCGTATTATCAGATGTTGTCGGAGAATCAGCAGTCCGTATACCGGCAGATTTATGCCAACGCACAGAACCTGACGGAAAAGTTTGCACCGGAGAAGACCGTGTCTGCCAGTGATGTAAAGACAGCGTTTGAGGCGGTGATCGGTGATCATCCGGAAATGTTCTGGCTGGAGACGGGTTATTCCAGCAAATATCTGACCAACGGGCAATGCGTGGAGATCGATTTAAAATATAACAGTACGGCAGATGATCTGGAGAGCGCAAAGCAAAGATTTGATGCGGCGGCACAGAAGCTGATTACCGGGGCAGCGTCCCTTGACAGCAATTATGAAAAAGAGAAATATGTGCATGATGCACTGGCATCGGCAGTGACCTATGATCTGACAGCGGATATGAACCAGAGTGCTTACAGTGCACTGGTGAATGGGAAGAGCGTGTGTGCCGGTTATGCCAGAGCTTATCAGTATCTGTTACAGCAGCTGGGAATTCCCTGTTATTACTGCACCGGTTATTCCGGTGGGGATCATGCCTGGAATATCGTAAAGCTGGAGGATGGTTATTACAATGTGGATGTGACCTGGGATGACGCAGCGGCCATCCGATATGACTATTTTAACAAGACGGATGCAGATTTTGCCTCCACCCATGTAAGACAGAATCTGTCGGTGTATCTGCCAGCCTGCAACGGTACCGCTTACAGGCAGGAAAATACCACAGGGGCAGCGGGTACCGGTCAGCCGTCTGAAGCAGGCGGAGCCACATCGGATCCGGACGCAGGCACCACGCCCTCTGGCGGTCAGACAGACGGGAGCGTTACAGATCCCGGACAGCAGGGAGACGGTACGCAGGAACCGGAGCAGCCTGGCAGCTCTCTTAGTGATTATATCAATCCGGATCCTCAGGAGCCGTTGCGTTATCCCTCCGGCAATACCGCAGGCTCTGCAGGCAATACCACAGCTGCCGCTACGCCGGAGCCCAGAGCCGATGCGCTGACGGATTTAAGTTCCTATTATGAAGACTGCAGGAAGCAGCTGACCGGCCTGGGAAGTGGTGACCAGCATTTTGACAATGTTGTGCCTAAGAGCCTGTGGAGTACCATTGAGCAATCCTATCATACCGGAGCCTACGAGCAGGGATATGTGGTGGATGTGTTGAAAAATCTCGGTATGGAGTATTTTGCAATACAGCTGCAGCTGGTGGATATCGGAGACGGATATTACAGAGTGTATCATAACGTTGTGACCTATTAGGAAACAGATAAGAAACACTGGTATCGAAAGGTATCGGTGTTTTTAAATTATAGAAATAAAAATAAGAATAATTACTAATATTATTGACAGATAATTTCAACTGTGTTATTATCAGATAAAGAAAATAAGTAATGTTAAGAAAATAAAATATGGTAGATAAGAGATACTAAAAAGGAAGCGAAACAGGCTGAAGGAGAAAAGGAGAGAATATAATGAATAACAAGGCAATGCACAAATTAAGTTATGGATTATATATCGTAACGACGAAAGATGGAGAGAAAGCAAACGGTTGTATCGTCAATACTGCGATTCAGGCGGCATCCACTCCGAATCAGCTCTGCATATGCATCAATAAGGCAAATTATACCCATGATATGGTGTTAAAGACTGGCGTGTTCAACGTATCGGTGCTTAGTAAGACAGCACTATTCCCTCTATATCAGCGCTTTGGTTTCCAATCCGGCCGGGAAGTGGACAAATTCGCAGACTACACAGCGTATAAAAATGCGGAGAATGGCGTGCCCTACATCACAGAAGGCACAAATGCTTATCTGGCGGTAAAGGTCAGTCAGACCGTGGATCTGGGATCCCACACCATGTTCATTGGTGAAGTGACAGAGATGGAAGTGTTAAGCGAGGAGCCATCGGCAAACTATGAGTACTATCAAGAAGAGGTAAAGCCGAAGCCGGAGGAAGTGGGAAAAACCGCAGACGGCCAGACGGTATGGCGCTGCACCATCTGCGGTTACGAATACGTGGGCGAGGAACTGCCGGAAGATTTTATCTGTCCGCTGTGCAAACACCCAGCTTCCGATTTTGAAAAGGTGATCAAAAATTAATCCAGTGGTTTTAATAAGGTGAAATGACTGCGCTGTGTCCGGAGGATGCCAAGCTTTGTGAGCTTGCCCAGCTCTGCGGACATGGCGCTTCTTTCTACCCCGAGATAATCCGCCAGCTCCTGCCGGTTGAAAGGGATGGTAAAATCGTTGCTCCTTTTCAATTTTGCCTGATCGGTAAGATAGGCCATCAGTTTTTCCCGGGTGGTCTTACGGGAGGTATATTTGATCTTCTGATTCAGATACATATTTTTCTGCGCTACGATTCCTAGGAGATTGCGTATCAGGGTATGATGGAAAGTGCAGCTGTTGTCGCAGGTGTTTAACAGTGTTTTCCCATTTAGGAACATCACTGTACAGTCCTCTGCTGCCACAATATCCACGGGAAGATATGGAATTCCTGCACAGGCAAAAGCCTCCCCAAACAGGGAATCCGGGGGGATAGAAGCGGTGATATTGCGGTTGCCGTAATAATCGTCCTGTAGGATGTGAACGGAGCCGGATTCGATAATGCCGATGAAATCCGCAGGATCACCGGCATGCTTGATGTATTCTTCCTTTTGATAGGATTTCGTATATGCATTCAGACGCTTCAGCATAACAGGGATATCTTCGGGTAAAATATTTTGAAAAAGAGTGCTAGTCATAATGAATTCTCCTTTTGTTGGAAAATCAACATACTTGATGGGATGATTCTAGTATAATCACCTCAGAAAGTCAAGGAGAGCTCTGGTGGGAGCATGCCGGGCAGGCACAATAACGATGTGTTTAAGAAAGGATGGACAACGATGTATAAAAATATCGACAAGCAGACCAAATTAACTCTGAAGGAGCTGGTGGAATACCAGGAAGGCCAGGTAGTCAGCAAGACTCTGGTACAGAACGATTATGTGAGCATGACAATCTTTTCCTTTGACAAGGGCGAGGAGATATCTACCCATGCAGCAGGCGGAGATGCCATGGTGACCGTTCTGGAAGGCAAGGGCAGATTTACCGTGGGCGATGAGGTATTCTATGTGGAAGAGGGCGAGACACTGATCATGCCCAAGGATATTCCTCACGCAGTATACGGTGAAGAGAGATTCAAGATGCAGCTGACCGTATCTTTCTAAATTATAAGTCGTGCTGTATATACCGCTTGTGTGGAACTAATATTCATGCAGGCGGTACTTTTTTGCCCTTTGTGTTCAGAATTTTACCGCTGGAGCTGGGCGAGAACATGATGGTGCCCATAGGTTGGACTGGTTCACTATCGGTTCTTTTTATGAGGCCATTGGTCATAAGTTGGAAGGAGAAGCGCTGCTTACGATTAATCGCAGGGCGGTGGAGAAGATGATCTTGTATGCGAAGAAAATAATGATTTTGTTGGAAAAACAACATAATGACCTGCTTAAGTTTGCTATAGTATGGAAAGAGACAAAGAGAACAGCAAAATTAAGGAGGCAACATGATTCGAAAAATCATTCATATTGATGAAGAAAAATGCAATGGCTGCGGTATTTGTGCCACAGCATGTCATGAAGGTGCCATAGATATTATTGATGGCAAGGCAAAATTGGTCAGGGAGCATTTCTGCGACGGCTTCGGTGACTGCTTGCCGGGGTGTCCCACGGGAGCCATCACCTTCGAAGAGCGGGAGGCGCCGGCCTATGATGAGGCGGCAGTAAAGCAGGCACAGCAGCTGAAACAACAGGAAAAAATGCAACGGGAAGGTATGCAGATTCCCCATGGAGGATGCCCAGGAAGCAGAATGCGTCAGATGAACCGGACGGAGAACGCAGAAATTGTGGCAGAGAGTAGTGCGACAATGAAATCCCAGTTGTGTAACTGGCCGGTCCAGATCAAACTGGCACCTTTGCAGGCACCGTATTTTGACGGGGCAAAACTGCTCATCGCGGCAGATTGTACCGCTTATGCATATGCGAATTTTCATAAGGAATTCATTCGCGGCAAAGTGACGCTGATCGGCTGTCCGAAGCTGGATGCAGTGAATTACAGCGAGAAGCTGACGGAGATTCTGCGGAACAACGACATTCAGTCCGTGACCATCGTGCGCATGGAAGTGCCCTGCTGCGGAGGACTGGAAATGGCGGCAAAGAAGGCTATACAGGACAGCGGAAAGTTCCTGCCCTGGCAGGTAGTGACCATCTCCATTGACGGAGAAATTATGGAATAATCAGGATTGCCTGTACGGAAAGCAGGCATCTGAAAAATGGAGGTTTGTAGGAAAATGCAGGGAGACAGAATCATCAGCGCCCTGATCGGGCTGGTGGGAGCCATGTCTAATAATGGCAAAACAGAGCGGACGGACAGTGTGGTCCGGGAAGCATTTCTGCGGTTGACAGACGGCGATAGCGAAGAAGAGACAGTCCAGAAGATTCATGCGGAGAAATTCGCCATTGCACCGGACTGCGCTAACTGTCTCAGCCCCTGTGGCAATACTTCAGATTACGATATGGCGCAATTTTACGCAGCAGATGTGAAGATCATCGCGGCAAAGCGGGATCTGATTGAGGCTATTTGTAAAAAAATGAGTTCATCGGAGCTCATTCCGGAAACAGTGTATCAGGGAATTGCCTATCTGGGCTATGATCTGGAGCCGAAGGCTTATGCGCAGATACAGCAGAAGATTATGTGCTATGATTTGATTCAATAAATTGAGAGTTAGCGAAATAATCCCGTAGCCCTTGGCAGGGTATAAGAAACGCGGCACGCTCGTACTTTAGTACGATGCGCTCCTGTCGCAGAGCGTAGCGGTCCATAAGCGGTCATAATACGACCGCAATGCGTCCCTTGGGACGCTATGGTACCGACGTCTGCTTACGGCACTGCTTATTCTTATACCCGCCGGGGCTACTGGTTTTTGAAAGCTTTCCAAAACGCAGAACTCCCGGAATATGCGGTGCCATGTCGAAGATGTTTGTCGGAGGATGTTGATATTTTCTAGAAAAGTGCTGAAAGGCAGGGGGAAAGCGGACACGATGTCCGCGTCAGCCGATTGTCGACATGGATGTCGACTGTAGGCGGCCCCGTCATGACGAGAACCACTCATCACTTTTCGTAGAAAATTCACATCTGGAGACCTTACATCGAGACATGTGTATCGCATGCTCCGGGAGTTCGTGGATTTTGCCAATGTATTTCACTAACTTTCAAGTTACACTAACTCGATTTGCCGGCATAGCAAGATTATGTTATATTAAGTTTATCTTAGAGAAATGAGAGAAAGTAATGGCTGGAATTGAAAAAGTGATTTTCATGAATATGTGTATGGTCTATGATAAAGAAGGTAATGTGGTGGCGCTGGACAAGGTGGGGAAGAATTATTCGGGAACGACATTTCCCGGAGGGCATGTGGAGCCGGGTGAGACTTTCAAAGAATCGGTGATCAGAGAAATCTATGAGGAGACCGGACTGACGATCCAAAATCCCAGACTGACCGGCATTTATCACTGGATGACAGGGGATATAAGGAATGTGGGATTTTTATATAAAACGTCGGAATATGAAGGAAAATTGATCTCATCCGAGGAGGGAAAGGTCTACTGGATCTCCGGAGAACAGTTTTTGAAGAAGCCGCTGGCGCCCGGTATGGAGCAGGTGTGGCAGATGATGCATGATGAGAATGCACAGGAATGTTTGCAGACATTGACGGAAGAAGGCATTGTATCAAAGATCCAGTAGGATATTTCGGAGGCAGGAGGCCCGTGAAAACGGAAAGCATCACAAAGGAAACCCGGTAGGAGGAAAATAAAATGATCAACAAATTACATATGGCAATGATCGAACTTTACCATGGAGATGCAAAGCGCATTCAGCATTTTTGCAAGGTACACAGCTATGCGAAGCTGATTGCGGAAATGGAGAATGTGGATGCTAAGACCTTATTTATTTTGGAGACGGCAGCACTGACTCATGATATCGGCATCCATCTGTGTGAAGAAAAATACGGAAACTGTAACGGAAAATTACAGGAAAAAGAAGGCCCGGTCATTGCTGAAAAGCTGCTGTCAGATCTTGGTTTTTCCGGAGAAGTTTCTGAGCGGGTACAGTATCTGATTGCCCATCATCATACCTACAACAATATAGACGGCATTGATTATCAGATTCTGGTGGAAGCGGATTTCCTTGTAAACATGTGTGAGGACGAACTGTCTGAAGAAGCCTTGCAGAACGCTTATCGGAATATTTTCCGGACGGAAACTGGGAAAAAGATCTGCAGAGAGATGTATGATATAGCATGACTTTTTTGCGAATGAAAAGATCGCCGGAGAGCTTGACATGACGAAAGGAGCATTATACCGCCATTACAAGGGTAAAAGAGATATTTTTGACTGCATTGTAGAGCGGATGGAGTAGGGAGACAGCGAGCAGGCTGCAGAGTATGACATGTCGGAAGATGATAAAGAGAGTATGCCGGATCAGTACAAGACAGTGTCTCTGGAGGAATTTGTCGAATATAGTAAGTCTATGTTTGCATACTGGACGGAGGATGATTTCGCATCCGTGATCAGTAGCATGGCACAGGAATGGATAGAAAGGCGATGATCCGGAAGTGCTTATTTACAAAAAGAGATGATGATACAATAAAAAATGCAATTGAAAAATAAGAAAAACAGCTTGCAAAACAAATGGCACAGTGCTACTATAACCACGAAAAAAACAAGTTGGAGGTGAATTTCATGGACAGTTGCGATGGTTATGGGCGAAGTAGAAAACACGGTGCTTTTTCCTGCGAGCAGGGTACAGCTGTCTGTGGAAAGTGACGGCCGTATTTTGATTTGTTGTGCATAGAGATTTATGCAGAGGAAGCATCGTGTGATGCTTCTTTTGTTTTGCCCTTTACGTTGCATTTAAAAGATGAGAACGAGAAAGGAGACTTAGACTATGAACAAGAAATATTCCGAACTGGCAGAATTATTTCGCAGCGAGAAAACGGATGAGGAGATTCTGGATTTTTTATTGAATTATCATAAAAACGATATTGCCGATATGATGGCGGGGATGACAGAGGAAGAACGGAAGCGATTGTATCATCTGCTGGGAGCGCAGAAGGTCGCAGAGATCTTCAAATACATTGAGGAACCCCGTAAGTATATCCGGGAACTGTCTGTGGAGAGTGCTGCGAGAGTGATCTCCGAGATGGATTCCGATGACGCTGTCGACTTGTTGGAAGATCTGGATCCGGAAGAGAAAGAACAGATTGTCCGGATGCTGGACGAGGATGCGAAAAAAGATGTGAAGATGCTGCTGTCCTATGATGAAGAAGAGATCGGCAGCTGCATGACGACGAACTACATCTGTATCCCGGAGAACCTGACCATCAGGCAGGCTATGAGCGAGTTGGTAAAGCAGGCCGGAGAAAACGACAATATCATGACCATCTATGTGGTAGATGAAAAGGGTGTTTTCGCCGGAGCCATCGATCTGAAGGATCTGATCCGGGCAAGGGAAAATGCGCATCTGGAAGATCTGGTGTTGAAATCTTATCCTTATGTGACCGATCATGAGAAGATCGATGATTGTATGGACAGGATCCTGGATTATGCGGAGGACTCGATTCCCGTATTGTCAGAAGATAAGAAAATCCTCGGTGTCATCACATCCGAAGACCTGATCGAAATGGTAGACAATGAGATGGGCGAGGACTATGCAAAGTTAGCAGGTCTGACCGCAGAAGAGGATCTGAAGGAGCCCACACTTCAAAGCATGAAAAAGCGACTGCCCTGGCTGATCATCCTGCTGTTCTTAGGCATGGCGGTATCCTCTGTGGTGGGACTTTTTGAAAACGTGGTAGCAGTGCTTCCCATCGTGATATGCTTCCAGTCATTGGTGCTGGATATGGCGGGAAATGTGGGAACCCAGTCCCTGGCAGTGACAATCCGTGTGCTGATGGACGAGAACCTGACAGGAAAACAGAAGTTCCAGCTGGTGGTCAAGGAAGTAAAGACCGGTTCCTTAAACGGAGCACTGTTGGGCATTATGGCATTACTTTGTCTCGGTGTCTATGTGCATCTGTTCAAAGGATATACCTGGATGGGAGCCTTTGGAATCTCCGGCTGCGTGGGAGTCTCCCTCTTAGTGGCAATGGCGATCTCCAGTGCCGTAGGTACGGTGATCCCCATGTTTTTCCATAAGATCAAGGTAGACCCTGCAGTGGCATCCGGTCCCCTGATCACCACGGTAAACGATCTGGTGGCAGTGGTAACCTATTATGGAATGGCATGGTTACTTTTGATCCGGTAATAACAGAGATGAGTTTTCATGGTGGCCATGCTTTAATCGCATGGCCGCTTTTTAGATTGCGCAAACAGTTTCAGGAAGCTGTGCTTTCGGAAGCATCCGGTGTCGTCTCAGGGATAAGATTGCTGTAATAAGCGGTCTTTCCGGATAACACGTCATCATAGAATCCTTGTTTCCAGTCGATGTAGTCCACGGCCTCCTGCAGCTGCTGCATGGAGGTTAACAGTGCTTCTTTTTTCCGGGAGAGGATGTCTTTTCTGGCGGGAATGGAGGATTCGCCCTCCAGACATAAATGCAGATATTCTTTCATTTCGGCGATGGAGAGACCACAGTTTCTGAGGCACCCGAGACTCTGGATCCATTTGATATCGTGGTCATCGAAGACACGATAATTGCGGCTGTCCCGCTTCACGTTGGGTACCAGTCCCTCCTTGCAGTAAAATTTTAAGTTCTCATAGGTCATGCCGGTCAGGGCACAGGCTTCTTTCATAGAATACATAAAATGGCTTCCTTTTTGCTCATGTGGTTACTTCGCCATATAAAACTGCTTATCTGACTGAATGCAAGCATTCGCAGAACGCAGTTTTGCATGGCTCTGAAAAGTTACAAAAAAGTATTGCCGGTAGTTACTACCGTTTGATAAAATCATAACGTAACATAGACGCACTGTCAATGCGGAAAGGATTACAACACTTATGAATCATTCAGGAATTTTGAAAAATAAGCTGTTCTTGTATCTCACAGAGTTCTTCGCCGGGATGTCCGTCATGGCGGTGGAACTGGGAGCCAGCAGACTGTTGGCACCGTATTTCAGTTCTTCCCAGATCGTATGGACCATTGTCATCGGCACCATCATGATCGCCATGGCGCTGGGCAATATCTACGGCGGTAAAAGTGCGGACAAGTCCCCGAACCCGGACAAACTCTACGGCAGGATCCTGATCGCGGCCATCTGGATTGCCCTGATCCCTGTGGTGGGCAAGTACATTATCCTTGGGATCTCCGCACTGCTGATCTTTACCGTCAGCAACAATTTCCTCATCATTGCGGCGTTTGCAGCCTGCATGGTGATCTTCGTGTTCCCCTTATTTTTACTGGGAACTGTGACCCCTTCTCTGGTAAAATATTCCGTGGATAGTCTGGATGACAGCGGACAGACCGTGGGAACTTTAGGTGCATTCAATACCGTGGGAAGCATCATCGGAACCTTCGTACCGACTTTCGTGACGATCCCGGCGGTGGGAACCTCCATTACATTTCTGATCTTTTCCGGAATTCTGATCCTGCTGTCTGTGATTTACTTTATCTGCCAGCATACGGGAAAGAAAAAGATTGCAGCATCGGTACTGATCTTTATTTTATGCTGTGGTCTGGGATATTCGGATTCCTTTGCTTTCTGGCAGAAGGATCTGACCTACGAAGGAGAGTCCATCTATAATTATCTGCAGGTATCGGAGACGGACAGACAGGTGGTCCTGTCCACCAACGTGCTGTTCGGTGTCCAATCCCTCTATATGAAAGAAGGGGGACTTACCGGCATGTATTATGACTATGCCATGGCGGCGCCCCTTATGGTGCCGGATAAACCGGTAGAGGACATGGATGTACTGATCCTTGGTATGGGAACCGGAACCTATGCGACCCAGTGCCGGAAATATTTCGGCGATATGAATATCGAGGGCGTGGAGATCGACGAAAAGATCACGGAGCTGTCGAGAGAATATTTTTCCCTGCCGGAGGATGTGAAGGTGACTACCTATGACGGCAGGGCTTTTTTGCAGGCGGTGGATACCACCTATGATGTCATCATGGTGGATGCCTATCAGGACATCACCATTCCTTTCCAGATGTCTTCCGTGGAATTCTTTACCATGGTCAAAGATCATCTGAAGGACGGTGGTGTCATGGTAGTCAATATGAACATGCACGGCAACAAGGAAGGGGATATCAATCAGTACCTTGCCGACACCATTGCCAACGTATTTGACAATGTCTATACTGTAGACGTGGCAGGCTCCACCAACCGCGAACTGTTTGCTTCCCAGCACAGTGATATGATAGAAGTATTATCCGATCATGTGGAGAATCTGTCAGATGCGGGACTGCAGAACATGATGCAGCGGGTAGCGGACAACAGCAGTGCCTACGTGACCGGAGATTACCTCATGACCGATGACAAGGCGCCTGTAGAACTTCTTGGCATGCAGGTCATCGATCAGCTGATTCAGGAAGAAGTAGCGTATTACAAGGATATTTATGAGGAACAGGGGATCAGCGGATTGATGGAACACCTGTAAATCGGCAGATTTGCAAATAGAGTTTGAAATAACATAAAGGGTAAGAATACGACGGTGGAGTCAACAGGCTTCACCGTTTTTTCCTAAAAAAATATAAAAACCATTGACCGGTAGCTACTACCGACTGCTACAATCACGCTATATGATGCAATAATGTTGGTCGTAGGAAGAAAGAGACCTTTTCAATAGAAGGAGGTAACAGAAATGATGTACAATCCCCAGTTGGATACCTTCATTTGTGTGGTGGAAGCAGGCAGTTTCAGCAAGGCAGCGGACAAACTGTATATTTCCCCACCGGCGGTGATCAAGCAGATCAATTCGTTGGAAAATAATCTTGGAGTACAGCTTTTTGCCAGAACCCACAGAGGTCTTGTGGTGACGGCGGCGGGAGAATCCCTCTATCAGGATGCAAAATATATGGTAAATTACAGTAAGTATGAGATCACTCCGGTAGAGCCCTATACCAGTGATGACCTGAACTGGACTAACAGCTCCAGCCGGGTATCCAGAGAGCATGATGATGAGAGCCTTCGGGATATTGCACTGACAGAGATTACTCCCGCAGACTGGGATTCTTATGATACCGTTTTGATCGGTGCTTGAGTTATAATTGGGACAAGTTAGAAGAAACCCAGTAAAATCAAGGGGTTGGAACTAATTTAGTCCTTATTTTTATACCTTTAAATCGGTACAGGATAGGGCAGCGCTGACATATCAATCCGAAATATGACCATTACATAGAGCAGTTCAGATTCATGGGCTGAGTGTGCTTTGTGTACCCAAGAGAGGTGAAAATTGAATAGTAATAATTTTAGGTAGGACTAAATTAGCTTTGCACTGAAAAGTGTATCCGGCTGTTTGTCCTGCCTTTTTTATTGGAAATGAGCAGGAGATGGCAGAAAAGAAGCTGATTTGGTCTGAATGTAAGTCATCTCGCAAAAAGAGAGGTGGCTGTATATGGAAGTATTGTCTTATGAAAGCAAGAGCAGAGTGTGATCGAATATAAATCGCTGGCAGATATTTCAGAGACAAGGAAAATAGGATAGAAACACAAACCGAAAGGTACGGGTAGCTGTATGAACAAAATTAGTAAGATTTGGAGGAACAGAAAAATGAATAACAAGTTAGAAGTAATAGGAATTGATCACGGCTGGTCAATGATGAAAACCGTAACTCAGGTATTTGTCACAGGGGTAAAGGAGATTACAACTACTCCGGCACTTTTTGGAGATGTTCTTGAGTACGACGGTAAGTATTACAAGATTGGAACAGTAAGGCAGGAAGTGAAAGATACAAAGGTTGAAGATGACAGCTTTTATCTTTTGACACTGGCAGCAGTCGCAAAGGAATTGAAGAAAAGAGGATTGTCAGATGCAAAGGTATTTCTTGCAGTAGGACTTCCACTTACCCGATTTGGAGCAGAGAGAAATAACTTTATTAAATACCTGACCAAGAATAAGCGTGTTGATTTCAGATATGAAAATGAAGCATACCATATTGAGATTGACGATGTGGCGGTATTCCCACAGTGCTATGCGGCAGTGGTTGACAAGATACCGACTATGGCAAAGAAAACGCTGGTTGTTGATATCGGTAGCTGGACAATAGATATTATGCCCGTGATTAACAAGTCACCGGACGAATCAAAGTGTGTTACCGTGCCGAGAGGACTTATTACCTGTATGCGTTCTATCAATGAGCAGTGTGTAAGACAGCTCAACGGGGAAGTTGATGAAACAGAAATCCAGAATATTATGCGATATGGCAGGTCTGATATAGATGATGAATACCTTGCGATTATCAAGGCTGAGATAGAGGACTTTGTTGAAAAGGTATATAACTCAATCCGTGAGTTTAGTTATAACCTTAAAACTACACCGATTGTATTTGTAGGTGGCGGGGCAGTGGTAATGAAGAATTTCAGCAATCACGAAGCAAAGAATATCTCTTATATCCTTGATGTAAAGGCAAATGCCAGAGGATATGAACAGCTTGCCATTATGGGACTGAAAACTGCTAAGAGACTTGCATAGGGGGTAGTCATATGGCACGAAGGCATATTATGGAGAGCACATTCCGACTGAATCTGCTCAATCCTCAACACGC
The DNA here is from genome assembly GCF_003478095.1 of Clostridium sp. AF34-10BH. Classification (NCBI taxonomy): domain Bacteria; kingdom Bacillati; phylum Bacillota; class Clostridia; order Eubacteriales; family Clostridiaceae; genus Clostridium; species Clostridium sp. AF34-10BH. The sequence continues at coordinate 614 of NZ_QUEC01000010.1, read as the reverse complement.
TAAAATCAATGAGGTCATAAAGGGGCTTAATCCAAAGATATATAAGTCAAAGAATCAGTTCCTGATTGAAGCCTGTGAGTTTTATATTGACCACTATGGAGAGGATGATATTCCCTCCAAAGAGGAAAAGAGATATGAACAGTTTGTAACGAGGGACGAGATAGAAAAGATAAAAAAGGAAATTGAGTATTCTGCAATGAGTGAGGCAAGAAAAGAGGTCATTTCTTTACTTGGGGGAGCTTTGGCGGGAGTGAAGAACAGCCAGCCGGTAGTGATTGCAAACCCACAGGAAGATATGGAAGAACAGCCGGAAGAAGATGTTATGAATGATTCAGATGTTGCAGGATTGGCAATGGGATGGATGTTGAAAGGAGATTGATTATTATGAGAAGAATTGCAGGAGCCGTAGGAACCGCTGTTTTACAGATACTCAAGTGGATGCTGAAAATTGTTCTTGGAGCATTAAAGCTGTTCTTGGGACTTGTCAGGTTAGTTCTTCTTCTATTCTGTCTGATAGCAAGAGTATTTCTTTCATTCGTAAGAATGGGAACATTTTGAGGGGAGGTGACAAACTATAAATAGTCAAGTGTTTTTTGAAAAACATTTGTGACCTA